>JAVEEJ010000334.1 GCA_030840515.1 Frankiaceae bacterium
TCACGCTGGCGGTCGCCTTCGACGGCGGGGCCGGCAGCCCCTTGTCGGCCATGTTCTTCGCGAGTCTGGTCTTCACCGCGTCCGGCTACGGCCGTCGAGGGGCGCTGCTCCTGGGCGCGGCTCAACTCGAGTGCTACCTGGCCACCTGCTTGGTGGGCTCGCCGGGCTTGTGGGCCGCCGTGCTGCAGGGCTGCTGCCTCGCAGTGCTGGCCGTGATCTGCGCCACCACCTCCGGGCGGCTGCGCTCGGCGCTGGAAGCGCAGGACAGGCTCGCCGAGCAGCTGCGCGACCAGGCCTCGCGCGACGGGCTTACCGGCTGCCTCAACAACCGCGCCTTCACCGACCGGCTCGACGAGGAGGTGGCCCGGTCGCGGAGAACCGGGGAGCCGCTCGGCCTCGTGCTGCTCGACCTCGACGACTTCAAGCGCGCCAATGACCAGTACGGGCACGTCGCCGGCGACGAGCTCCTCGTCGCTCTGGGCGCCGCACTCCGCGCCGCGGTGCGCCAATGTGACGTCACCGGCCGGCTCGGTGGCGACGAGTTCGCCGTACTCGCCCCCGGAGCCGACGACCTGGTCGTCGCCGAGATCGCCGACAGGGTGCAGGCCGCCGCTGCGCTGGCCGGTGCCGCGCTCTCGGTAGGGGCCAGCATCGGGGTGACTGTCTTGGGCGACGCGTACGACGGACGCGACCTGCGCCACCGGGCGGATCTCGCGCTCTACCAGGCCAAGCGGGCCGGTCGGGGCCGCACCCACATGACGGTCGCCAGCTCGGCCTGAGCCCCGCCGCCGGATCCCGGCAGCGCGCTGACCGGGTGGTCCTTTAGACTCACCGCGGCGCTTGTGAAGTCGTTCACAAGCGCATCGCTGCCCAGCAGGACCAGCGCTCCACGCGGGAGGCTCTCATGGTGTCCGACGCCGTGACCGACGCCGATGTGATCGTGGTCGGGGGCGGCCCGGGCGGAGCCACCACCGCCTACCACCTGGCGCAGTCCGGGCTCGAGGTCGTGCTCCTGGAGAAGGCCGCCTACCCCCGCGAGAAGGTGTGCGGCGACGGGCTCACCCCGCGGGCTGTCAAGCAGCTCATCGCGATGGGCATCGACACCGGGCCCGAGGCCGGCTGGCTGCGCAACCGCGGGCTGCGCATCATCGGCGGCGGCATGCGGCTCGAGCTCGACTGGCCGGACCTCGCCGCCTATCCCGGGTATGGCCTGGTCCGACCCCGCACCGACTTCGACGAGCTGCTTGCCCGGCACGCGCAGAAGGCGGGCGCCCAGCTCCACGAGCTGGCCAACGTGACCTCGGTCATCCGCGATGACCGCAGCGGGCGCGTGGTCGGCGTGCAGGTGAAGGACGGACGCTCGTGGCGGGCGCCGCTGATCATCGCGGCCGACGGCAACTCCAGCCCGCTGTCCCGCGCCCTCGGGCGCCACAAGCGCGACGACCGTCCGATGGGAGTGGCCGTACGGCGCTACTACGCGACACCTCGACACGACGACGACATGCTCGAGTCCTGGCTCGAGCTGTGGGACGGCGACCGGCTGCTGCCTGGCTACGGCTGGGTGTTCGGCATGGGCGACGGCACCAGCAATGTCGGGCTCGGGATCCTCAACACGAGCGCGAGTTTCCGCAACGTCGACTACAAGGACCTGCTCGTGCGCTGGCTGGCCGGCATGCCGCCGGAGTGGCAGTACGACGAGGCGCACGCCACCGGCCCGGTTCGCGGCTCAGCGCTGCCCATGGGCTTCAACCGCCGACCGCACTACGCCGACGGGGTCCTGCTGGTCGGTGACGCCGGGGGCATGGTCAACCCGATGAACGGCGAGGGGATCGCCTATGCCATGGAGTCTGGGGCCTTCGCTGCGGAGATCGCCGTGCAGGCCCTCGCCCGGCCGGAGGGGCCGCTGCGCGAGCGCGCGCTGGAGGTCTACCCCATCGGGCTCCAGCAGATGTGGGGCGGCTACTTCACCCTCGGCCGCACCTTCGTCCAGCTGATCGGAAAGCCCGGCGTGATGAAGCTCATCACCCGTCACGGACTGCCTCATCCAGTGCTGATGAAGTTCACCCTCAAGCTGCTTGCGAACCTCACGGAGCCGCGTGGTGGAGACGCGATGGACCGTCTCATCAACGGCCTCGCGAGGATCGCTCCGGCGGCTTGACCCCGGACGCGGGAGGGCATCCCGCGTCCATAGACTGGCGCGTCCCGGCCAACCGCCGGGAGGAAGGGAGACGAGGACACGTGCTGGACCTCTACGTGCCGCTCCTCGTGCTCGGCGCCCTCGGCGCCGGCTTCGCCATCTTCTCCGTCGTCGTCAGCGCGTTGACGGGTCCGAGCCGATACAACCGGGCCAAGCTCGAGGCCTACGAGTGCGGGATCGAGCCGACCCCGCAGCCCGTCGGCGGCGGCCACTTCCCGGTCAAGTTCTACCTGGTGGCGATGCTGTTCATCGTCTTCGACATCGAGATCATCTTCCTCTACCCGTGGGCCGTGGCCTTCCAGAAGCTCGGGACCTTCGGGCTCGTCGAGATGGTCATGTTCATCGGGACCGTGTTCGTCGCCTACGCCTACGTGTGGCGCCGCGGCGGACTGGACTGGGACTAGCCGTGGGCCTGGAAGAGAAGCTCCCCAGCGGGTTCCTGCTGACCACGGTCGAGAAGCTCGTGGGCTACGCCCGCGCCAACTCGCTGTGGCCCGCGACGTTCGGCCTGGCCTGCTGCGCGATCGAGATGATGGCCGTGGGCGGCGGTCGCTACGACATCGCGCGCTTCGGCATGGAGCGCTTCAGCGCCACCCCCCGCCAGGCGGACCTCATGATCGTGGCCGGCCGCGTCTCGCAGAAGATGGGCCCGGTGCTGCGGCAGATCTACGACCAGATGCCCGAGCCGAAGTGGGTCATCGCGATGGGGGCCTGCGCATCGTCGGGTGGCATGTTCAACAACTACGCGATCGTGCAGGGCGTCGACCACCTGGTGCCGGTCGACATCTACCTGCCGGGCTGTCCGCCGCGGCCGGAGCAGCTGCTCGACGCGATCCTCAAGCTGCACCAGCAGATCAAGGACACCAAGCTGGGCGTGCAGCGCGAGCAGCAGCTCATCGACTTCGAGCGGGAGCGCCGCACGATGCTGCCGCTGGCCAGCGCTCCGGGTTCGGCGGAGCTCCCCCGATGACGGGCTTCTCGGATGACTGAGCCGCAGCCGCCGCAGCGGCACGGGATGTTCGGCGTGGCCGGCTCGGGCGACACGTCAGGGTTCGGCGGCCTCACCCGTCAGGCACCCGTGCTGGGCGGCACCGCCCGTCCCTACGGGGGCTGGTTCGACGAGGTCACCGACAGCCTCGAGCGCGCCTACCCCTCCTTCGGCGACGCGATCGAGCGGGTCATCGTGGACCGCGGCGAGCTCACCATCCACGTCAAGCGCGAGCGGCTGCCTGAGGTGCTGCAGGTGCTGCGCGACGAGCAGGCGCTGCGCTTCGAGCTGCTCTCGTCGCTGTCAGCCGTGAACTACCCGGCCGACGTGGGCCGTGAGCTGCACGTGGCCTACCACCTGACCTCCATGACACACGGTGGCCGCCGGATCCGGGTCGAGGTCGCCGCGCCCGATGCCGACCCCGTCGTCCCGAGCGCGGTGGGCGTCTACCCGACGGCCGACTGGCAGGAGCGGGAGGCCTGGGACATGTTCGGCGTGCGCTTCGAGGGCCATCCCGCCCTGACCCGCATCCTCATGCCCGACGACTGGCCCGGCCACCCGCAGCGCAAGGACTACCCGCTGGGCGGCGTACCCGTCGAGTACAAGGGCGCGCAGATACCGCCACCGGACGAGCGGAGGGCGTACTCGTGACCACGACAGACCCTTACTCGGCCACCGCGCGGGAGACCACGGAGGGCCGCGTCTACACGGTCACCGGCTCCGACTGGGACGACGTCGTCAGCGGCCTCGAGCCGGGTGACGAGCGCATCGTCGTGAACATGGGCCCGCAGCACCCGTCCACCCACGGCGTGCTGCGACTGGTGCTCGAGCTCGACGGCGAGACGGTCACCGAGCTCCGCCCGGTCATCGGCTACCTGCACACCGGCATCGAGAAGAACACCGAGTACCGCTCTTGGGTGCAGGGCGTCACCTTCGTGACGCGGATGGACTACCTGTCGCCGATGTTCAACGAGACGGCCTACTGCCTCGCTGTGGAGAAGCTGCTCGGTGCCACGGACGAGGTCCCGGAGCGCGCCACCACCATCCGCGTGATGATGATGGAGCTGCAGCGGATCGCCTCGCACCTGGTGGCGTTCGCCACGACGGGCCTCGAGCTCGGCGCGATGTCGATGATGCTCTACGGCTGGCGCGAGCGCGAGCTCATCCTCGACATCTTCGAGACGATCACCGGGCTCCGCATGAACCACGCCTACATCCGTCCCGGCGGCGTGTCACAGGACCTGCCTCCGGGTGCGGTCGAGAAGGTGCGCGACTTCCTCGAGGTGATGCCCGGTCGGCTCAAGCAGTACAGCGACCTGCTCGCCGAGAACCGAATCTGGAAGGCGCGCAACGTCGGCGTCGGGCACCTTGATCTCACCGGCTGCGTGGCGCTGGGGGTGACTGGTCCGTCCCTGCGGGCAGCCGGCCTGCCCTGGGACCTGCGCAAGGTCTCGCCCTACTGCGGCTACGAGAGCTACGAGTTCGATGTGCCCACCTTCACCGAAGGTGACTGCTACGCCCGCTTCGCGGTGCGCATGCAGGAGTGCCTGGAGTCGCTCAAGATCGTGGAGCAGGCCCTCGACCGGCTCAAGCCAGGGCCGGTGATGATCGCCGACCGCAAGATCGCCTGGCCGTCACAGCTCGCGCTCGGCGGCGACGGACTCGGCAACTCGCTCGACCACATCCGCCACATCATGGGTGAGTCGATGGAAGCGCTGATCCACCACTTCAAGCTCGTCACCGAGGGCTTCCGCGTGCCCGCCGGGCAGGTCTACCAGCCGGTCGAGTCACCCCGCGGCGAGCTCGGCTACCACGTGGTCAGCGACGGCGGCACGCGTCCGTTCCGCGTCCACGTGCGCGACCCATCATTCGTCAACCTCCAGGCGGCGCCCGCGGTGTGCGAGGGCGGGATGCTC
>JAVEEJ010000045.1 GCA_030840515.1 Frankiaceae bacterium
GGATCGCGATGTGCAGCATGGCCTTGCGGCGGTCTCCGAAGCCGGGGGCCTTGACGGCGACCGACTTGAAGGTGCCGCGGATCTTGTTGACCACCAGGGTCGCGAGAGCCTCGCCCTCGACGTCCTCGGCGATGATCGCGAGCGGCTTGCCGGACTGCATGACCTTCTCGAGCAGCGGCAGCAGGTCCTTGACCGAGGAGATCTTGGAGTTCACGACGAGGACGTAGGGGTCCTCGAGCACTGCCTCCATGCGCTCCGGGTCGGTGACGAAGTAGGGCGAGATGTAGCCCTTGTCGAAGCGCATGCCCTCGGTGAGCTCGAGCTCGAGACCGAAGGTGTTGCTCTCCTCGACGGTGATGACGCCTTCCTTGCCGACCTTCTCCATCGCCTCGGCGATGATCTCGCCGACCGTGGTGTCAGCGGCCGAGATGGAGGCGGTCGAAGCGATCTGCTCCTTGGTCTCGACGTCCTTGGCCTGCTTGCCGAGCTCCTCGGAGACGCGCTCGACGGCGGTCTCGATGCCGCGCTTGAGGCTCATCGGGTTGGCGCCGGCCGCGACGTTGCGCAGACCCTCGCGAACCATCGCCTGCGCGAGCACGGTCGCGGTGGTGGTGCCGTCACCGGCGACGTCGTCGGTCTTCTTCGCGACCTCCTTGACCAGCTCGGCCCCGATCTTCTCCCAGGGGTCCTCGAGCTCGATCTCCTTCGCGATGCTGACGCCGTCGTTGGTGATCGTGGGGGCGCCCCACTTCTTCTCCAGAACGACGTTGCGGCCCTTGGGGCCGAGAGTGACCTTGACGGCGTCGGCGAGGATGTTCATTCCTCGCTCGAGACCGCGCCGGGCCTCCTCGTTGAAGCTGATGAGCTTCGCCATGTGCGGTGGTACCTCCGCGTGTGATGTGGACGTGCTGTCAGTGCGCTTCAGAGCCCGGCAGCAACAGGGAGAGCCGATGCCCGCGACGGTCGGCTCCTCCGCTCGCGCGACGGTGCCTCACCGGACCTGCCCTGTCACTCTCAGGGTCTGAGTGCTAAGCCAGTTTTAGCACTCACCCCAGGCGAGTGCAAGCCAGCTCCGGACCCTCCGGCACCGCGGTCAGATCTCGAGGCCTCGGGCGCGGGCGGCCTGCATGAACTGCGAGTACGACGGCGCAATGGTCGCCGATGGCCCTACCTCGCCGGCAACGGCGTCGAGCGTCTTCAGCCCGTCGCCCGTGTTGAGCAGCACCGTCTCGGCGGCGGGGTCCAGCCGCCCCGCGGCCAGGAGCTTGCGCAGGGTGGCAACCGTGACGCCGCCCGCGGTCTCCCCGAAGATGCCCTCCGTCTCGGCAAGCAGCCGGATCCCCTCGACGACCTCGGCGTCGCTCACGTCCTCGATCACTCCCCCCGTCCGGCGCACCGCATCGAGCGCGTAGGGCCCGTCGGCCGGGTTGCCGATCGCCAGCGACTTGGCGATCGTGTCCGGCTTCACCGGGGCGACCACGTCATGCCCGGCCTTGAAGGCGCTGGACACGGGGGCGCAACCGCTGGCCTGGGCGCCGTACACGCGCCACTCGCTCTGCTCCACCAGTCCGAGCGACCCGAGCTCGCGCCAGGCCTTGTCGACCTTGGTCAGCAGGGACCCGCTCGCGATCGGCACGACCACCTGCTGGGGCACCCTCCAGCCGAGCTGCTCGGCGACCTCGAAGCCGAGCGTCTTGGATCCCTCCGCATAGAACGGCCGCAGGTTGACGTTGACGAACCCCCAGTCGTCCAGGTCACCCGCGAGCTCGCCGCAGAGACGGTTCACGTCGTCATAGCTGCCGTGGACGGCCACCAGCAGGCCGCCGTACACGGCCGCCATCACCGTCTTGCCCGCCTCCAGGTCGCTCGGGATGAGCACGCAGGACTGAAGGCCCGCGCGCGCCGCAGCGGCGGCCACGGCTCCCGCCAGGTTGCCGGTCGAGGCGCACGCGAGCGTCCCCAACCCGAGCTCCTGCGCCGCGGCCAGCGCCACGGCCACGACGCGGTCCTTGAACGAGTGGGTGGGGTTGCCGCTGTCGTCCTTGACCCAGAGCGTCTTCATCCCGAGCGCGGCGGCGAGCCGATCGGCCTTCACCAACCGCGTCATGCCCGGGTGCAGTCCCGGTCGCGTCGCGACGTCCACCGGCACCGGCAGCAGCTGGCGGTAGCGCCAGATGGACTGCGGCCCCGCTTCGACCGACGCCCGCGTGACGGCGCCGTACTCGTAGCCGACTTCCAGCGGCCCGAAGCACTCGCTGCAGGCGTAGTGCGCGCCGAGCGGGAGCCGGGCCCCGCAGTTGCGACAGGACAGGCCCACAGCGGGGCCGAGGTCGAGCACGGGGGGATCGGTGGTGATCGTCATGCGAACGAGGCCTCTCCTCATCTTTCCCACGTCGCGACGTGCTCGCGCGTGAGCCGGAGTTGGCACCCACTCCCGGCGGCGCTGTCACAGCGCGTGCCGGGTGGGTTGCCGGGGCTTCGTCGGGCCGGTCCCTCTGCCCCTCTGGATGAGCGGTCTGAAGTTGTGCGGCCAGGATAACCGGATGCGCCCCGACGTCACGGAGTGGTTCACCCGTCGGACAACCGCGGCCGCGGACTGGCCGCTGCGCCGCCTGATGGCGCTGAAGGCGGAGACGAGTACGACGGTCGCCGTGGTGCTGCCCGCGCGCAACGAGGCCGCCACTGTGGGCCGCATCGTCGACTCCGTGCGCCGGGTCCTGGTCGAGCGCACGCGGTTGGTTGATGAGCTGCTCGTCGTGGACTCAGCCTCGACCGACGCGACTGCTTCACTCGCCGCGGACGCAGGAGCGCAGCTTGTGCGCCTGGACGTCCCCGGCAAGGGTCGTGCGCTGCAGGCCGGAGTCGCCGCGACCACCGCGGACATCGTGTGTTTCATCGACGCCGACCTCACCGACTTCACCAGCAGCTTCGTCACCGGGCTGGTCGGACCGCTTCTCGCCGATCCGCAGCTGCACCTCGTGAAGGCCACCTACGACCGGCCGGGGCCGGACGGTGCGCCCGCCGGGGGCGGCCGCGTGACGGAGCTCGTCGCCCGGCCGTTGATCAACGCGCACTGGCCGCAGCTGGTCGGCTTCGTGCAGCCACTGGGGGGCGAGTACGCGGCGCGGCGTGGCCTGCTCGAGTCGCTTCCGTTCCCGGTGGGGTACGGCGTCGAGCTGGCGATCCTCATCGACTCGTTGAGCGCGGTCGGACTCGATGGGCTCGCGCAGGTGGACCTCGCGCGGCGTAAGCACCGTCATCAAGGAAACGTGAAGCTCGGGCAGATGGCCGCGGCGATCGTGCGCGTCGCCGAGCGGCGACTGGGCGTCGCGCAGCCCGCGCTGGCGGAGCTCGTGCAGTGGGAGCGGTCGGGGTCCGGCTACCGGCCGGTGCTGACCGATGTCAGCGAGCCCGAGCTCCCTGCACTGGCGTCGCTACGGTGACTGCGTGTCCTCACTGATCATCGCCTCAAACCGGGGGCCGCTGTCGTTCCGTCAGGACGCGGACGGCGAGCTGACCTCCACCCGCGGCGGCGGGGGCCTGGTCAGCGGGCTGACCGCAGCCTGTGAGGGACACGACGCGCTGTGGGTGTGCGCGGCGCTGACCGACGGCGACCGGGCCGCCGCACGCGGCACCAGCACCATCGACGAGTCCCCTGCGGTGCGGCTGCTCGACATCGACCGCACGACGCTGCACCGCGCCTACAACGGGATCGCCAACTCCACGTTGTGGTTCGTGCACCACCACCTGTGGGACGTGTCTCGGCAGCCGCGTTTCGACGCGGCCTGGCGGCGCAGCTGGCGGGCGTTCGAGGACTACAGCGCGAGCTTTGCCGAGGCGATCTGCGAGCACGCCGAGCAGGGCGCCCGCGTCCTCGTGCAGGACTACCACCTCGTCCTGGTCCCCCGACTGCTCCGCGAGCGCCGGCCGGACCTGCGGATCGGGCACTTCTCCCACACGCCCTGGGCGACGCCGGACTACTACCGGCTGCTCCCCGACGACGTCGCGGCTCAGGTCCTCGAGGGCGTGCTCGCGGCCGACCACATCGGATTCCTCACCCGGCGCTGGGCTGATGCGTTCCTCGCCTGCGCGGAGCGGGTGCTCGGCGCGGAGCCCGCTGCCGATGCAGCCGGACGCGTCGGCGTGCACGCGCTCGGGATCGACGAGAAGTCCTTGCGGGACAGGGCTTCTGAGGCCGATGTGAACGGTGCCGTCCGGCGCATCCAGGGACTCGTCGGCGGTCGTCAGCTCATCGTCCGAGTCGACCGCACCGAGCTGTCGAAGAACGTGGTGCGCGGACTGCTCGCCTACCGCGAGCTCCTGCAGTCCCACCCCGAGTGGCAGGGCAAGGTGGTCCATCTCGCCCTGGCCTACCCGTCGCGGCATGACCTTCCTGAGTACCGCGAGTACACCGCCGAGGTCCAGCGGGTGGCCCGCGACATCGTCGACGAGCTCGGCACCCCGGAGTGGACCCCGTTGCTGCTCGAGGTCGACGACGACTACCCGAGGTCACTCGCGGCGATGCGCTGCGCCGACGTGCTGCTGGTCAACCCGGTGCGTGACGGGATGAACCTGGTGGCCAAGGAGGGACCCGTTGTCACGGACGGGAACCTCACGCTGGTGCTGTCCCGCGAGGCGGGCGCGGCGGAGGAACTCGGCCCCGACGCGCTTCTCGTCAACCCCTTCGACATCACGGGTACGGCGAGCGCCCTGCATGAAGCGCTGTCGATGTCGGCGAGCGACCGGGCCGAGCGCTGCGCGCGGCTCGCTGGGTCCTCGACCGCGCTCCCGCCGGTGGAGTGGGTCAGCCAGCAGCTAGCCGCACTAGCTCGCTGAGCAACACCGCTACCCCCGCCGGACCGTCGACGACGAGGTCGGCGCGCTCCGCAAGGGTCGGCACCTCGGCCGAGCCGGCGCAGACCGTCACCCCGGCGAGGCCTCGCTCGCGAAGCTGCTCGACGACCTCGAAGGCGGCCAGGTCCCCCAGGTCGTCGCCGACGAACAGCACAGCCTGTGGTTGATGCTCCCGCACGAGGTCGAGCAGTGCCGTGCCCTTGTCGATGCCGAAGGGCCGCACCTCCAGGACGTAACGCCCGGGTTCGACATGGAGGCCGTGTCTCGCAGCGACGGCGCGCACGGGCTCGTCGAGCAGGCCTAGTGCACCCGCTGGGTCGACGGCTTGGCGAGTGTGCACGGCCACCCCAGAGCCCTTGTCCTCCAGCAGCACCCCAGCCGGCGCGGTTGCGAGGAGTGCCGCGAGGTCGGCCGCAGCGGCGCGCACCTCGTCAGGGGGCGGTGGCTGTCTCACGTCGCCGTTCTGCCAGTGCTCGCGGCCATAGGCACCACGCAGCACCACCGGAAACGGCTGGGTGTCCAACGTGAGCTGATGCGCCACGAACTCGACGGGCCGGCCGGTGATCACCGCGAGACAGCTGACTCGCGGGGCGAGATCGCGCAGAGCGGCAACCGCGTCCGGCAGTGCCACCGCGTCCTCGGGGCGTTGGACGATCGGCGCGAGCGTCCCGTCGAAGTCAACCGCGATGAGCGCTCGGCCCAGCTGGGCAGCGATCGGTGCGAGCTGCTCCCGCACCCGCTCGAGCTCGTGCACCCTCGGACCCTACGACCGGCCAGTCCCGCACATGATCACGATGGGACCCGGCGGCGGGCACTCACGCTCAGGACGCGCGACCAGTCCCATCGTGATCAACAGGTCGGAGCCTGGACGCACCGGTTCAGGTGTTGTAGTCGCGCGTGACGACGACGGTCAGGCCACTGCCGGGCAGTCCCGCGAACCGCGGAGCGACGCGGCGCACCTTGGGGAACTCCGCCGCGAGCCGCCGCGCCGAGGCTTCCTGCCCGGACGCGTAGTAGACGGTGGTCATCGCGACCCGGCCGCGGAAGTTCCCTGTACCTCGCACCGGCCAGCCCCCAGAGCGGAAGTCGGCCGCGGCGCGCGAGGCGAGGTCGTGGATGCGGGAGTTGTTGAGCACCAGCAGCGAGAGCTTCGGAGCGGCGGCCACGGCCGGTGGGTGGGTCGGTGTCGGTGTCGGTGCGGTGGTCGGCTCGACCCCGGCCGACGACGTGGGCTCGGCGCCCGTCTCCTCGGGCCCGGGAGTGGGGGTCGCACGGGTCGTCGTACTCGCACCCGCAGCAGGGCCCGCCACGCTCCCAGTACCTCGGAGATGGGGGCGCGAGTGCAGCGCGAACGCGACCAGGGCAGCAACGAGCCCGACGCCGATCAGGGATAAGCCGAGGCGGGCCGAGCGGGAGGCCGAGCTCCTGCGATGGGTGCCCGCGCGGCGGGAGCTGGTCACGGGTCCCGGGCTGGTCAGGCCTCGAAGCCGAGCCTGCGCGCGGACCGCGCACGGGCCCGGGCGGAGCGCATCCTGCGCAGCCGCTTGACCAGCATCGGGTCGAACTCCAGCGCCTCGGGACGATCGATGAGGGCGTTGAGCACCTGGTAGTAGC
>JAVEEJ010000004.1 GCA_030840515.1 Frankiaceae bacterium
CGAACGTCGACCGTCCGCGGGGGTGGTCACCGCAGGAGCAGCGAGATGGCGGTGCTGAGTTCCTCTCGGAAAGTCTCGCGTGAGCTCTTCTGGTGCTTGAGCCCAATGGCCGTGCTGATGAGGGTGCGGGCGATCGCTTCCGACGTCGCCCGGTCCTGCGGCGCCCTGGCGCTGACGACCGTGTCGACGATCAGGACCTGGAACCGGTGCGGGGCCTCGAGCACCGCCACGTCGAGGACGTCGCGGTGGGTCTCGGCAATCGCACTGAGCTCCCCGCCCACCGTACCGACGTAGCGGCCGGTCCAGGCGTCGAAGGCGTCCAGCAGCCGCTCGCGCAGGGGACAGGCCTCGTCCTCGAGGGCGCGGGCGGCAGAGCTCAGGTCCCGCTCGATCGCAGCCGTCATCGTGTCGGCGAAGAGCTTCTGCTTGGACTCGAACAGGAAGTACAGGCCGGGCCGCGAGATGCGCGCCGCCCTGGCGACGTCCTCCATGGAGGTCTTTCGGTAGCCGTAGCGGACGAAGATCTCTAGCGCAGCGGTCAGGACGATGTCACGGCGGTCCGCGCCACTGCCCACGGGCGTCTCTGTCCTCTCGACTCGGTCGGTCACGCGGTGACGGTACTGACCCCGTCAGACTTTACACATATAGTCGTCTCTATATAGTGGCGTCTCGTGGGCACGGCGCCCCGGAGAATCCACGAGGCACACGAGCCCTTGATCACCACCCGCTTCAACGCGACCAGCACTGCCGACGACGTCGTCCGCGGCGTGGACCTGCAAGGACGACAGGCCATCGTGACCGGCGCGTCCTCCGGCATCGGCACCGAGACCGCACGGGCTCTGACCGCTGCCGGCGTCGCCGTGACACTGGCCGTGCGCAACGTCGACGCCGGCGTTACCGCGGCCGAGGAGATCGCCGTGGCGACCGGCCGCGCACGACCCCAGGTCCGCGCACTAGACCTCGCCGACCCCGCCAGCGTCGCCGCGCTCGTCCGCCAGTGGAGCTCACCACTGGACATACTGGTGACCAACGCCGGGCTCGTCACCGCAGGGCTGCAACGCACCCCGCAGGGCTGGGAGCTGCAGTTCGCGACCAACCACCTCGGACACTTCGCTCTGGCCCTCGGCCTGCACCGGCACCTGGCCGCAGCAGCGGCTGCCCGAGGAGGCTCGCGCGTCGTGGCGCTGTCCTCCACGGCGCACATGCGCGCCCCGGTCGTCTTCGACGACATCCACTTCCGCCGCCGCGCCTACGACCCGCAGACCGCCTACGCGCAGTCCAAGACGGCCAACTCACTCTTCGCCGTCGAGGCGACGAGGCGCTGGCAAGCCGAAGGCATCGTCGTCAACGCGGTGAACCCCGGAGGCGTGGTCACAGGTCTACAGCGCAACTTCTCCGACACCCAGCGCCAGTCCCTCGCCGCAGCCGAAGCCGCTGGGATCTTCACCTACAAGACACTCGGGCAAGGAGCGGCGACGACGCTCGTCGCGGCCATCGCCCCCGAGTTCGCAGGCGTAGGCGGCCGCTACCTCGATGACTGCCGTGAGGCCTACACCGTGCCCGACGACGCCACGCTCGCCGAGCATCCCCACGGAGTGAAGCGGTGGGCGCTCGACCCGACGGCAGCAGACCGACTCTGGCGCCACTCCCTCGACATGACCACCTGACCACGCGCTGCCCCTGACACGCCTGCGTGCAGGCGTCCCGCAAGCCGAACCCCCACCGGGCTGTCCCGGTGAGGGTTCCCTGATCGGGTCGGAACGCGGAGGTCGCGGGCCTGACTCGGTCTTTCCGGTTGCTGTCAGGGTTGGATGTTCTCCAGGTCCTCGAGAAGGCTCAGGTGCTTCGGCTCCCAGCCGAGCGCTTCCCGGGTGCGGGTGCTGGATGCGGGCTGGTCGGTCGCGAAGATCGGGCCGAGGGGGCCGAAGGTCTCCTGTGACACCGCCTCGACCGGCAGTCCCAGCCGTCGGCCGATGACGGTGGCGATGTCACGGACCGTGTCGCCCTCGTCGGCGACGGCGTGCCAGGAGGTTCCGGCGGGTGCCGATTCCAGGGCCAGCCGGAAGAGGACGGCCGCGTCGAGGGCGTGCACGGCCGGCCAGCGCTGGGCGCCGTCGCCCGGATAACCTGACACACCGGTCCGCCGCGCGGTATCGGTCAGCAAGCCGGCGAACCCGCCCTTGCCCTCATTGTGGACCGTGCGCGGCAGCCGCACGGCGGTGCTGCGGACGCCGCGCGAGGCCAGGCCCAGGACCGCCGTGACCGCGCGGCCGCGACCGCCGACCGGCCCGTCGGTCGGCACGGCGTCGGCTTCCGTAGAGACGCGGCCCGGCACGTACGGCGTACCGGAGACCGTGACGAAGGGGCGGTCGCTGCCGACGAGCTCCCCGCTCAGGGCCGCGAGGGCTGCTCTTTCCTCGGCGATTGTCCGCGCGAGGGCGTCGGCGCTGCTGAAGTCGTTGCCGAACGCCAGGTGGATCACGCCGTCGGCCTTGGCGGCGCCGGCGCGGAGGGTGTCCAGGTCGGAGAGATCGCCTCGCAGCGGCTCGGCGCCGGCCGCCTCGACGGCCAGTGCGGACGCGTCGGAGCGGGCGAGGGCCAGGACGGTGTGGCCATGTCCGAGGAGCTCGGTAACGACGGCGGAGCCGATCAGGCCGGTGCCACCGGTGATGAAGACGTGCATGGAGCTCTCCCGTCAGTGATGAGACTCTTGTCCCATGACACTAGCAGAGTGATGGGATATAAGTCCCATCACGTAGGATCGACCCATGGCACGGTGGGAACCAGGGGTGCGCGAACGGCTCGTCGTGGCTGCGGTCGACCTGTTCAGCGAGCAGGGGTACGACACCACGACGGTCGCGCAGATCGCCGAGCGCGCCGGAACCACGAAAAGCACGTTCTTCCGGTACTTCCCCGACAAGCGTGAGCTGCTGGTGGCCGGGCAGGAGACGCTCAGCCGACTGCTCGCCGAGGGGATCGCCGAGGCGCCGCAGGGTGCCAGCCCGCTCGAGGCGGTCGCTGCCGGTCTCGAGCGCGCAGCGACCGCCATGGGGCCCATGAACCGCGAGCTCGGTCCCCGCTTGAAAGCCGCCG
Source organism: Frankiaceae bacterium (assembly GCA_030840515.1). Lineage (GTDB taxonomy): Bacteria > Actinomycetota > Actinomycetes > JAVEEJ01 > JAVEEJ01 > JAVEEJ01. The sequence goes on from JAVEEJ010000004.1 coordinate 3,094, forward strand.
TCGCCGCCAGCACCGAACTCCAGGAGCGTGACGCCCTCAAGAGCGTCGGCCTCGCCGCCGCCATGACAACTGCCCTCGTCGCCCGCGGTGTGCCCGACGCGACCGCCCATCTCGCGGGTGAGCTGGGGGTCCTCGCCTTCAAACGGGGCTACGCAGAGTGGTCCCAGGCCGACCGCGACACCGAGGACGGGATCGCGCTTTACACGTTGACGGCCCTGAACGAACTGCGGGCAGCGAGCGCATCACTGGACTGACACGGGTGTCGCACAGCTCGACAGCTGTCACGACCAACATCGCCAGCCTCAGACGCCCAAATCAACCGCTGACGCATCGTCACCCTGTTCGAGGGCCGCGACGCGCCGGCAAGGGCGGCACCGTCCGGCAGTGGAAG
>JAVEEJ010000211.1 GCA_030840515.1 Frankiaceae bacterium
TGGAGTTCTCGACCTACGCGACCCCGACCATCGTCGGCGAGATCAAGCGCCACTTCCGCGACAAGGGCTGGGCGATCCGGGTGCCGCGCCGGCTGCAGGAGCTCAAACTCGCGCTCACCAAGGCCACCGGCGAGATGTCGCAGACCCTCGGCCGCTCCCCCACCGTTGCCGAGCTCGCCGTCCACCTCAAGCTGAGCGAGGAGGAGATCCTCGAGGGGCTCGAGTCAGCCGGTGCCTACTCGACGATCTCGCTCGAAGCGCCCGACGGAGACGACGGCGACGGGCTGGCGCTCGCGGACACCCTCGGCGTGGTGGACGAGTCGCTCGAGGGCGTCGAGTACCGGGAGTCGCTGAAGCCGCTGCTCGAGAAGCTGCCGGCGCGTGAGAAGAAGATCCTCATGCTCCGCTTCTTCCGCGGCATGACCCAGTCGCAGATCGCTGCCGAGATCGGCATCTCGCAGATGCACGTCTCACGGCTGCTCGCCCGGACGCTCACCCAGCTGCGTGAGGGACTGCTCGTCGAGGAGTAGGCCTCAGTCCGGCCGCGGGGCTCCGGCAAGCAGCAGGACGCCGGTCACGAGCGCGGGTGCGAGTACGACGACGCCGTACTCGCCATGTCCACCCTGCACCAAGCCGATCCCCACCGGGACCGCGAGCAGCTGGGCCAGAAAGCTCGGGGTCCAGGCCCAGCGCTTGCCCTGCCGCAGGGCGCGTCCGCCGAGCACGAGCGCTGCCCCGAAGCCGCCTCCCAAGAGCGCCCCGAACAACGCCAGCCCGCGGTTGTGCGGATGGCCGACCAGCAGGCTGACCGCGTAGCCCGCGCAGAGCAGCAGCAGCGCGGCCCCCTCCGCGAGCACGAGCGGACCGGCCAGCCGACGTGCCTGCGCTCCCACGGGCCGGGACCCTAGTGGCACAGATACCCTCTGCCGATGCGCGCCCTGCTGGTGGTGAACCCGAAGGCCACCGCGACGACGAAGAGGGGCCGCGACGTGCTGGTGCGAGCCGTCTCCAGCGACCTGAAGGTGGAGGTCGTCGAGACCGAGCGGCGTGGTCATGCCGCCGAGCTGGCCCGGGACGCGGTCGCCGAGGGCGTGGAGCTCGTGGTGGCGCTCGGTGGCGACGGGACGGTCAACGAGGTCGTCAACGGGCTGCTCGCGGAGGGACCGGGCAGCCATGTCCCGGCCCTCGCCGTCGTCCCAGGGGGCTCCACCAACGTCTTCGCCCGGGCGCTCGGGCTTCCCCGTGACCCGGTGGAGGCCACCGGCCAGATCCTCGAGGCCCTGCGCGCGGGACGGCTGCGCCGAATCGGCCTGGGTCGGGCCGACGACCGCTACTTCACCTTCTGCGCAGGCCTCGGGCTCGACGGCGCGGTGGTCCGCCAGGTGGAGGCGCAGCGCCGCCGCGGCAAGCGCTCCACGAACGCGCTCTACGTCAGGACCGCCGTCCGCTCCATCTACGGCGCGCCGGACCGCCGGAGCCCCCCGCTGACGCTGCAGGTGGACGGCGAGGAGCCGATCAGCGGCCTTCAGCTGGGCTTCGTGCAGAACACCGCCCCCTGGACCTACCTGGGCGCCCGGGCGGTCGACCCGTGCCCGGAGGCCTCGTTCGAGACCGGGCTCGACGTGTACGCGCTGCGCTCGCTGCGCACCGTCACGGTCCTCAGGCAGCTGCGCCAGCTGCTGACGCCCAACGGCCGGCCGCCTCGTGGACGGGCCGTCGTCGCCCGCCACGACCTCCCCCAGCTGCGCCTCAGCGCCGATCACCCGCTGCCGTTCCAGGTGGACGGGGACTACCTGGGTGAGCGGGTAGCGGTCACGTTCCGGGCCGTCCCCAACGCGATCGACGTCATCAGCTGACCTCACAGCTCTGGTTTTCTGCCCTCGAGTGCCGTTTGCCCTGCTCCGGCCGGGTACGTGTGTGACCTACGCCATACGCCGAGCGCTGGGACGTCCGCCATTTGCCCTTGCACCTGACGCAGACGCCTGAGAAAGTCGAGACCGGCCTTCTGGATGGTCACCAGGTCGGATCTTCGATGCCCCACTGCTTTTCCAGGAATGCTCACGGGAACGTCCAGGCTCGTGAAAGTGTTCACAAGGTATGACCGTCACTGTGACGAATAGGTAAGCGACGAGGGCGCCCCCCAGCGCCCGTAGATGAAGGAGTGACCGCATGGACTGGCGCCACCGGGCTGCCTGCCGTGACGAGGATCCCGAGTTGTTCTTCCCCATCGGCAACACCGGCCCCGCCCTGCTCCAGATCGAAGAGGCGAAGGCTGTCTGTCGGCGTTGCCCGGCGATGGAGGCGTGCCTCTCGTGGGCCCTCGAGTCCGGCCAGGACGCCGGCGTCTGGGGCGGCATGAGCGAGGACGAGCGACGTGCGCTGAAGCGCCGCGGCGTCCGTGCCCAGGCCTACACGGTCTGATCCCCGGACCCCTACGCCCCGATCCCCCGATCCCCCGAACACCCCGATCCCCGAACACCCGATCCCCGAACACCGAGAGAGACGGCCACACCGTCATCGTGCGTGAGACCTATGTGCGACCGCCCCTGGTAGGGCGCGAGCTGCGGTCCCGGGCCCTGACTGTGTGGCCGCTCCGCGTTCTGCTGCTCCTCATCGTCGTCACCGCCCTCTACTTCGCGGTCGTCGCGCTCATCGGCGTGATCAACCCCGAGTCGAGCGGTGGCGGCGGAATCATCTGAGGCCGGCCGCTAGCCCAACGGCACCGCGAGCCGCGCCTCGGTCCCGCGCCCAGGCCCCGGCCCCAGCGCGAAGCCGCCTTGCAGCTCGTTGACCACGAGGGCGCGCACGATGCCCAGCCCCAACCGGTCGGAGCTCTCCGCGCTGAAGCCCTCGGGCAGTCCGGCCCCGTCGTCGCGCACGAGGATCACCAGCCCGCCGGCGGATGCGCGTACGACGACCTCCACGAGCCCCCCGCCCATCGGTCCCGTGCCGTGCTCGACCGCGTTCTGCACCAGCTCGGTCAGCGCCATCGCCAGCGGGGTCGCCGTACGCGCCGGCAGCACACCGAACGAGCCCTCCCGGCGGACCTGGACCCCGCCGTCGCCCGCCGCCACCTCGCCGGTCATCGACAGCACCCGGTCGCAGATGTCGTCGAAGTCGACCCGCTCGTCCAGCGAGAGCGAGAGGGTCTCGTGGACCACGGCGATCGACCCGACCCGGCGCACGGCCTCCTCCAGCGCGTGGCGCGCCCCCGGCTCCGACAGCCGCCGGGCCTGGATGCGCAGCAGCGCCGCGACCGTCTGCAGGTTGTTCTTCACCCGGTGGTGGATCTCCCGGATCGTCGCGTCCTTGCTGAGCAGCTGACGGTCCCGGCGGCGCAGCTCGGTGATGTCGCGCAGCAGCACGAGAGCGCCCACCCGCTCCCCCGCCGGCCGCAGCGGGATGGCGCGCATCTGGACCACCGCACCCGCCGCCTCGACCTCGCCCTCGCGGGGTGACCGGCCGGACAACACCGCCATCACGGACTCGTCGACGGGATCCTCCGCCGGTGCGAGCTCAGCCGTCGTGCGCCCGAGGTGCAGCCCGTCGAGGTCGGCGGTGAGTCCCAGCCGGCGGTAGGCGGACAGCGCG
>JAVEEJ010000072.1 GCA_030840515.1 Frankiaceae bacterium
TGCGGTGGGTGTCCTGGAAGCCAGCCGGGCCGGTGCACGCGTTCGCACCGCCGGAGTTGAGGACGACCGCGCTCACCCTTCCGTCGGAGACGACCGCCTTCGTCCACAGTACCGGCGCGGCAGCGACACGGTTGGACGTGAACACCGCCGCGGCTGCCTGCAACGGACCGTCGTTGACGACCAGCGCGAGGTCCGGTCGACCGCTGTCCTTCAGCCCTGCCCTGACGCCGGAGGCGCGGAAGCCCTTCGCCGCGGTCACGCTCACGGCGCGACCCCGTCGAGAGGGAGCCCGGAGCCCTCGGGGAGCCCGAGCACGAGGTTCATGTTCTGGATCGCTTGCCCGGCAGCGCCTTTGCCCAGGTTGTCGAGTGCAGCGACCACGACTGCGCGACCTGCTCGAAGGTCGGCGGTCACCTGCAGGTGGCAGGAGTTGCTGCCCAGCGTGGCAGCCGTGTGCGGCCACTGCCCCTCGTCCAGCACATGGACGAACGGCTCGTCGGCGTAGGCGGAAGCCAGCGCCTCGCGCAGCTGCACGGCAGTCGAACCGTGCCGAAGGCGCGCGGTGCAGGTGGCGAGGATCCCGCGCGACATCGGCGCCAGGACGGTGGTGAAGGACAGCGAGGTCGTGTCACCGGCGTGAGCCTGCAGTGTCTGAAGGACCTCGGGCGTGTGCTGATGGCCAGCGACGCGGTAGGCGCTGAGGTCACCCATCACCTCGCTGCCCAGGAGTGCGGACTTCGCCGCCCGTCCTGCGCCGCTGGTGCCGCTGGCCGCGACGACGACGAGGTCCGACGGCTCCGCCAGCCCGGCCCTGAGCAGCGGCACGAGAGCGAGCGGGACGGCGGTGGCGTAGCAGCCCGGATTGGCGACGCGGCGGGACGCACGGATCGCGGCGCGCCCTCCGGGCAGCTCGGGCAGGCCGTAGGTCCAGGTGCCCGCGTGGGGAGTGCCGTAGTACTGCTGCCAGTCGGTGGGGTCCGCGAGCCTGAAGTCGGCGCCGAGGTCAACCACCGCCGCGTCGGCGGCCAGGTCGCCCACCAGGGCCGCGGACTCGCCGTGGGGCAGCGCCAGCAGGACAAGCTCGCACCCCGCGAGCTCAGCGGCGTTCGTCGGCACGAAGCGCCGCCCGGCAAGGCTGCGCAGCTGGGGGTGCAGCGCGGTGACGAGCTCTCCCGCGCTGCTCCCGGCGGCCAACGGCCCGAGCTCCACGTCGGGGTGGGAGCTGAGGAGCCTGAGCAGCTCGCCGCCCGCGTAGCCGCTGGCGCCGGCCACGCCCACCGTCAGACCCATACCGCATGACTATACACAGTCCGGGATGGTTATGCGGTGACGGGTCAGTCGCGCAGCCGGGCTCCTGTCCGGCGGCCGGCCTCGGCGATCGCCGCGTCGCGGGCAGCAGTGACCTCCTCGGCGGTCAGCGTCCGGTCCGGAGCCCGGAAGCGCAGGGCGAACGCGAGTGACCGCTTGCCCTCGCCGACCTGCTGCCCGTCGTACACGTCGAACAGGCGTACCGACTCGAGCAGATCGCCCGCACCCTCCCGCAGCGCGGCCTCCACCTGGCCGCTGGGCACGTCCGCCGACACGACCAGAGCGACGTCCTGCGCGGCGAGCGGGAAGGTGCTCACCTCGGGGGCGGCGGTGGGCGAGTCGGGCAGCGGGATGGCGTCGAGGTCGAGCTCGAGGACGGCCGCCCCCGCTGGCAGCCGGAATGCCTCTGCCACCCGCGGGTGCAGCTCCCCGGCGTGTCCTACGACGCGGCCCGCGACCACAAGCTCAGCGCAGCGGCCCGGGTGCCAGGGCGCCTGCTCGCCCTGGCGCACCTCCAGGGGGCAGCCTGCCGCTGCGGCGACCGCGTGGGCCGCCTCGATGGCATCGCCCCAGCCGGCGGGCCGTCCACCGCCCCACCACCCGCTGGGCTGACGCTCTCCGGCGACGAGTACGCCGACGTGCCGGGCCTGGTGCGGCAAGGCGGCCTCGAGCGCCGCGAGCTCCTCCGCGGTGGGGCGCCGCTCGACGCCCAACCGCGGAGCCGCCGGGGCGTCCGGGCGCGCGACGGCCACCGCCCCGAGCTCGAACAGGGCGACGTCGCCGAGTCCGCGCCCGACGTTGCGCACTGCGGCGGCCAGCAGGCCGGGAAGCAACGTCGTGCGGAAGGCAGGCTGCTCGGCGGACAGGGGGTTGGTGAGCCGCACCAGTCGGCGGCGCTCGTCGTCTGCGGGGATGGAAAGCGCGTCGAGGTCGTGCTCGCCGATGAAGGGGTAGTTCAGCACCTCGACGTACCCGGCGGCCGCGAGCGCGATCCCCACCGTGCGCCGCCGCCGCTGCTCCGCGGACAGCCCCCGACCGGGGACGGTCCGGGGCAGGAGGGAGGGCACCTTGTCGTAGCCGACGAGGCGGATGACCTCCTCGACCAGGTCAGCCGGGTCGACGAGGTCCGGGCGCCAGGACGGTGGGGTGACCGTCCAGTCATCCGCCACCGCGCACCCCACCTGCTCGAGTCGGCGGCGCACCGCAGCCGGCTCGACCTCGAGGCCGGTGCGGCGAGTGACGTACTCCGGGTCCAACGCGATCACCGGCGCGGGCTGCCTGGCCTGGACGGCGGTCTGCCCGGGCTCGTCGGTCCCTCCAGCGAGCTCCACGAGCAGCTCAACCACGCGCTGAGCCGCTCGCTCGGGCAGCCACGGGTCCACACCGCGCTCGAAACGTCGCGACGCCTCGCTGGGCAGCTTGTGCCGGCGAGCCGATCGCGCCACCGCCACCGAGTCGAAGTGCGCGGCCTCCACCACCACCGCCGTCGTGGTCTCGGAGACCTCGGTCGAGGCCCCACCCATCACGCCGGCCACGCCGATGGGACCGCTGTCGTCGGCGATGACGAGGTCCTCGGCGCTGAGTGAGCGGACTGCTCCGTCCAGGGTCTTGAGCTCCTCGCCCGCGGCAGCACGACGCACCACGATCGCACCGCGCAGCCGGTCCCGGTCGTAGCCGTGGATGGGCTGGCCGAGTTCGAGCATCACGTAGTTGGTGACGTCGACGACAACCGAGATCGGACGCATGCCGGCCGCCAGAAGCCGTTGCGCAAGCCAAGCGGGAGTGGCCCGAGCGGGGTCGACGCCGGACACGGTCCGGGCCACGAACGCGTCGCAGCCCAGCGGGTCCTCGACCGAGACCGGCCACCCGCCTCCCTCCGCCGTCGGCACCACGAGGCCGGCTGGATCCGACCACTCGACGCCGTACGCCGTGGCCGTCTCGCGCGCCACTCCCCGCATCGACAGGCAGTAGCCGCGGTCTGCCGTCACGGCGATGTCCAGCACCTCATCGCCGAGCCCGAGGAAGGCAACCGCGTCGGCCCCCACGTCAGGGGCGTCGCTCAGCACGAGGATGCCGTCGTGCTCGTCGCCGATCCCCAGCTCGCGAACGCTGCAGATCATCCCGTCGCTGACGTGGCCGTAGGTCTTGCGCGCCGTGATCTGGAAGCCACCGGGCAGCGTCGCTCCGGGGAGCGCCACAACCACGTGGTCGCCGACAGCGAAGTTCAGCGCCCCGCAGACGATGCCGCGGGCCTGACTCCCTCCGGTGTCGACCTGGCACCACCGGATGGTCTTGCCGTTGCTCGCGGTCTCCTCCACGAAGTCCACGACCCGGCCGATGACCAGTGGGCCCTCGACGTCACCGGTGCGCTCGACGGTCTCCACCTCGAGACCCGCTCGCACGAGCCGCTCTGCCACTGCCCGGCCAGAGTCTTCGGCAGGGAGGGGCACGAGCTCGCGCAGCCAGCTCATGGGGACGCGCATCACACCTCCAAGCCGAAGGGGAGGCTGAAGCGCACGTCGCCCTCGACCATGTCCCGCATGTCCTTGGCGCCGTGGCGGAACATCAGCGCCCGCTCGACCCCTACGCCGAAGGCGAATCCCGAGTAGCGCTCCGGGTCGATGCCGCACGCAATCAGCACTCGCGGGTTGACCATCCCGCAGCCACCCCACTCGATCCAGCCTTCGCTCGAGCAGGTGCGGCATGGTCGGCTGGCATCGCCGACCGAAGCCCCTCGGCAGACGAAGCACAGCAGGTCGAGCTCAGCGGAGGGTTCGGTGAAGGGGAAGTAGGAAGGGCGAAGCCGCGTCACCACACCTGCACCGAACATGGCCGCGGCGAAGTGGTCGAGCGTCCCTTTCAGGTGGGCCATCGTGATGCCCTCATCGACGACCAGGCCTTCGACCTGGTGGAAGACGGGGGTGTGAGTCGCGTCGAGCTCGTCGGTGCGGAAGACCCGGCCGGGGCACACGACGTACACCGGGGGCTTCCGCTCGAGCAGGGTGCGGGCCTGCACCGGGGAGGTATGGGTGCGCAGCACGAGCCCGGCTTCGGGGGGATCCACGAAGAAGGTGTCCTGCATCGAACGGGCCGGGTGGTCTGGCCCCATGTTGAGCGCGTCGAAGTTGGCCCACTCGGTCTCGACCTCGGGCCCGTCCGCGACCTCGTAGCCCATCGCGACGAACAGGTCGGCGATGCGCTCCATGAGCGACGTCAGCGGGTGGCGCGCGCCGCGCGGCGTGTGCGGCCAGGGCAGAGTGACGTCAACCCGCTCCTCAGCGAGCACGTGGGCATCGCGCTCCGCCTCGAGCTCGGCTTGGCGCCGGGCCAGTGCGTCGTTGACCGCCCGCCTGGCCTCACCGACGCGCTTGCCGGCGTCAGCCTTCGCGGCGGGCGGCAGGGTGCCGATCTCGCGGTTGGCGAGCGCCAGGGGCGAGCGGTCAGATGCATGAGCAAGTCGCGCGGCCTTCAGTGCCTCGAGGTCGCCCGCATCCGTGATCTGCGCGAGCGCCGCGTCGACGGCAGCCTGCAGCGCCGCCGGGCCGAGCGCGGCGGCGAGCTTCGGGTCGTAGGACGCGGACATGCGGCTCCGAGGTAGGCAAAGGGGCGGGTCGAGCCTAGGGGGAACTCGCGGACGACCCGCGAACGCCGTACTCGAGACCCGGATGACTCAGATGAAGTCAGGGGTGTTGGTCGGCAGGACCACGGTGAACTCTGCGCCGCCGGATGGGCCGCTTCCGACCTGGACGCGGCCACGGTGTGCTTCGGTGAGCCCCTTGACGATGAACAGCCCGAGCCCGGTGCCACGCCCGGTGCCCGCGCGCCAGAACTTGAGGAAGACCCGCTGCTCCGCGCCTGCGGGTACCCCGTCGCCCTCGTCAGCCACCCGGATGACGGTGCCGCCGCCCTCGGGCTCGGGATCGATCCGCACGGTGACAGCACCCGCACCGTGGCGCACGGCGTTCTCGAGCAGGTTGCCGAGGATCTGGGCCACCTTGTCGGGGTCGGCCCAGGTCTCGGGCAGCGACTCCGTCGCGACGACGTGGAAGGAGCGGTCACGCGCGTCCTCAGCGGCGGAACGGCCGTCCACCGCCTTGCGCACCAGGTCGACCAGGTCCACCACCTGCGGCCGGAGCTCCAGCCGCCCGGCGTCGATGCGCGAGACGTCGAGCAGGTCACCGATGAGCCGGGTCATTCGGTCGGCGTCGGCGTTGACCGTCTCCAGCATCTGCTTCTTCTGCTCGTCGTTGAAGCGCTCCCACGCCCGGAGCAGAGTCGCGGTGAAGCCCTTGACGCTGGCCAGTGGGGAGCGCAGGTCATGGGCCATGATCGAGATCAGCTCGGCCCGCTCCCGCTCTTGCCGGTCACGGGTGCGCGTGTCCCGGAAGGCCACCACGAGCGCCCGCACGGTGGACCTGTCAGCGGGGTCGCGGATGAAGGAGCTCGTGACCAGGAGGTGCCGCCCGTCGGGCAGCTGAAGCATCCGCTCGGGCTGCCGGGTGCGGGTGGTCAGCCCGTCGAAGGGCCGCGTGCACGCCCACCAGTCGCGCCCTTCCGCGTCCTGCAGCGCGAGCACCTCGGTGTAGGGCCGGCCGAGCGACTGCTCAGCGGTGCGCCGCAGCAGCCGCTCGGCTGCCGGGTTCATCACCGTCACGCGCTGGTCGGCGCCGGCAACGACCACGCCGTCCGGCAGTGCGTCGTACGCCGCGGGCTCCGGCATCGCAGTCCCGCTCATCACGACCTCAGGCCTTCCGCTGTGCACCGGCGGAAGCGTAGAGGCAGACGGCGGCGGCCGTCGCCAGGTTGAGGCTCTCCGCGCGTCCGTGGATGGGCACCGCGACCACCTGGTCGGCGAGCCGGGCGATCTCCGGGGGCAGCCCCCACGCCTCGTTGCCGAACAACCACGCGGTGCGCTGCGCGAGCAGCCCCTGCTCGTCCGCGGCGTCGAGTCCCAGCGCTCCCCCGCCGTCGGCGGCGAGCACCGCGAGCCCTGCCTTCTGGAGCACCCTCACGACCTCGCCGGTCTCGAGGCCGGTGATCACAGGCAGGTGGAAGACGCTGCCGGCCGAGGCCCGCACCGCCTTGCCGCCCCACGGGTCGACCGAGCCGCGCGTGAGCACCACGGCATCGGCACCCGCAGCGTCGGCGACGCGGATCACGCTGCCGGCGTTGCCGGGATCGCGCACGTCGGCGAGCACGACCACGAGCCGCGCGTCGGTCTTGAGCACCGTGCTGAGGTCGGCGGCGAGTACGGCGACCACGGCGACCAGACCCTGTGGGCTCACGCTGTCGGACAGCTGGGCCAGCACGCGATCGTCGACCACGGTGACCACGATCCCCGTGCGCTCTGCTTCGAGCCGCAGATCTCGATGCCGCACCAGCGCGGCTGCAGTGGCGAAGACCTCGCGCACCGGGCGGTCAGGGTGCGCGAGGGCCTCGCGCACCGCCTGCGGACCGTCGGCCAGGAACGCGTCAGCGGCCGCCCGCCCCCTCGGTGTGAGGAGCTTGCGAGCGGCCGCTACACGCGGGTTGCGCGCTGACGTCAGAGGCTCATCAGCGTTGCTTCGCCTGGTCAGGCTGCGCTGTTCTCGGTCTCGGCCTTGGCGGGCAGTGCCGCACGAGCCACCTCGACGAGCGCGGTGAACGCCGTGGCGTCGGTGACAGCGAGGTCGGCGAGCACCTTGCGGTCCACCTCGACACCGGCTGCCTTCAGCCCCTGGATGAGCCGGTTGTAGGTCATGCCGTTCGCCCGTGCAGCGGCGTTGATGCGCTGGATCCAGAGCTGACGGAAGTCGCCCTTGCGCTTCTTGCGGTCGCGGTAGGCGTAGGTCATCGAGTGGAGCATCTGCTCCTTGGCCTTGCGGTAGAGCCGCGAGCGCTGCCCGCGGTAGCCGCTGGCGCGCTCGAGTACCTCACGGCGCTTCTTGTGTGCGTTTACTGCCCGCTTGACGCGTGCCATTCGAAGATCTCCTCGGTCGTTGTGGTGCCGGCGCCTAGCGGCCGAGCAGTCGCTTCATCCGCTTGGTATCGGCCTTGGAGACCGCTACCTCCCCCTGCAGCCGGTTGTGGTTCTTGCGGCTGCCGGTGGTGGGAGCCGAGGCGAAGGCAGCGCCAGACTTACGACCGGCCTGCAGGCGGCGCAGCTTGCCGGTGCTGGTCACCTTGATGTTCTTCTTCGCGCTCCGTTGGGGCTTCATCTTCGGCATGGTGCGCCGTCGTCCTCTCATCGCGCCCCCGGTGACCCGGCGGCGTGGCTGTCGTTCAGGCCTCGGAGGCTTGAACGTCTTCCTGGGTGACCTCGGCCTCGATGTTGCCGAGGTCGCTGTGCTCGGGCTGGGGCTCCTGCGTCGCGGCGGCCTTCTGGGCCTCCCGCTCAGCCTTCGCCTCGGCCTTCTTCTTGTGCGGGCCGATGACCATCGTCATGTTGCGGCCGTCCTGCTTCGGGTTCGTCTCGACGTACCCGAGCTCCTGAACGTCCTCCGCGAGCTTCTGGAGCAGCCGGTAGCCCAGCTCGGGCCTGGACTGCTCGCGTCCGCGGAACATGATGGTGATCTTGACCTTGTCACCGGCCTTGAGGAACCGCTCGACGTGACCCTTCTTGGTCGCGTAGTCGTGCGGGTCGATCTTCGGCCGGAGCTTCATCTCCTTGATGATCACGTTGGTCTGGTTGCGCCGTACTTCGCGTTCCTTCTGTGCGGCTTCGTACTTGAACTTGCCGTAGTCCATGAGCTTGCAGACCGGCGGCCGCGCCATCGGGGCAACCTCGACGAGATCGAGGTCTGCTTCCTGGGCAAGCCGCAGCGCATCGTTGATCGAGACGATCCCCACCTGCTCTCCCGCGGGGCCGACGAGTCGGACCTCGGGAACACGGATGCGGTCGTTGATGCGTGGCTCGGTGCTGATGGGGCGGCCTCCTCGGCGTTTGCGGGTGGTGCTGACCCGAGGGGCGCCGTATACGACGAAGCCCCGCGCGCGGCGGGGCCCAGAGTGGACGCGGCATCACCGGGACGAGGCTCTGCAGAGCGCTCGGCCCGGAAGCCGCGACCGTGACCCGACGCACCTGTCGTGCGGTGGCGGGTGGGAGCTGGGCTCCGCTTGGCGGTCCAGCATCTCCGAGGAGACGCCGGTCGGTCGCGCCAAGGGTAGCAGCGCTAGGCGGTTGCCTCCCGGCTGAGGGGGCGGGACTGCGAGCCGGCGACGCGTACGGCGACCAGGGTCAGCAGGCCGGCGCCCACGGTGGTGGCCGCGAGCCCATGGCCGGCAGCCGGAAGCACGATGTCCAGCAACGCGGCCCCGAGCAGCTGCCCGGCGATCGTGAGGAGCGCGAGGCGCAGGACTCCGAGGTGTCGCACCGCGAACGCCGCGATCGCCACGAACGTGGCTCCGAGCGGCCCTCCCGTGTACAGCCACGGCTCCCAGGGCCAGTGCCCGATGGGGAGGTGGCCGGTCGCGCGGAGCGCGACGGCACCGACCGCGAGCAGCGTCGTACCCGTCGTGAAATTGACCAGTGCCGTCACGGTGACCTCGCCGTTGGCCTGCCTGAGCCGCCCGTTCACCGCGACCTGCACCGACACCGCGAGCCCTGCGATCACGGCGAGCGCGATGTAGCCGGCGGAGACGCGCCCGTGGCCGCGGCCGAACATGGCCAGCAGCACCGCCGCAAGTGCGAGACCCGCCCCCGCGAGCCGGCGCATGGTCACGGCGTGCCGGCCAGCCGGGCCGAAGCCGAGGCGGTCGACCAGCAGTGATCCTGACGTCTGTCCCGCCACCTGGCCGACCGTGAGCAGCGCCACACCGAGGACAGGCGCAGCCGCCGCGCTGACCGCGACCAGGGTCGCCCCGCCGGCACCGCCGACGTAGTACCACCAGCGGGTCGGCTGCGAGGGCCGGTGCAGCGCCCGGCGCAGCCTTGGGTGCGCGCCGACCAACGCGACCAGCATGACCCAGCCGACCCCGAAGCTCACCAGCGCCGCGAGGTAGGCGTCGTGCAGCCGCAGCCCGAGCTCGCCGTTCACCCGCGCCTGCACCGCCGCGAGCACACCGGCGCCCAGCGCCAGCCCGACAACGAGGCCGGGCGGGACCGCGTGGCTGCGTCGCGGTGTCGCCAGCACTACTCGACGATCTTGCTGATCGGCAGCTCGAGGATGTCGCGCGCGCCTGCCGACTTGAGCGCGGGGATGAGGGTGTTGACCCCCTTCTTCGCGACGACGGTCTCGACCGCGTGCATCCCCCCCGCGGCCAGTGCCGTCACCTTGGGCGAGCTCATCGCCGGCAGCAGCGCAAGCACGTCATGGAGCTCTCCGGCTCCGACGTTGAGCTTGAGCAGGACACGCGCGCGCGCACTGATCGCGCCGCGCAGCAGGAGTGCGATGTCCTCCATCGCGGCGCGCTTGTCGGGGTCGGCGTACGCGTCCTTGTTCGCGACCAGCTCGGTGTAGGAGGTCAGCAGGGTGTCGAGGATGCGCAGCCCGTTCTTGCGAAGGCTCGACCCGGTCTCGGTGATGTCGACGATGGCGTCGACGATGTCGGGCACCTTGGCCTCGGTCGCGCCGTAGGAGGGCACCACCACCGCCTTGACCCCGTGCTGCTCGAGGAAGCGACGGGTCAGTGCGGGGAACTCGGTGGAGATGCGCACGCCGTCGGGCAGGTCCGCGGCGGTCTTCCACGGCGCGTCGTTGGGGACCGCGAAGACGATGCGCACGGGGTTGGCCGTCGCCTTCGAGTAGCTGAGCTCGCCGAGCGACGCGACGTCGGAGTCGGTCTCGGTGACCCAGTCGCGGCCGGTGATACCGAGGTCGAACAGGCCCTGCTCGACGTACTGCGGGATCTCCTGCGGCCGCAGGAAGCGCACTCGGTCGATGCGCGGGTCGTCGATGGAAGCGTGGTAGTCGCGGTCGGAGCCGCGGCGGACGGCCAGGTCCGCGGCGTCGAACAGCTCGAGCGTGGCACGTTCGAGGGAGCCCTTGGGCAGGACGAGCGAGAGCACGGGAGCGCCTTCCAGGAAGGGGAGCGAGGTCAGGACGGGGCGTTGTCCCACGGATGTCGCAGACCACGGAGGACGAGCGCGGCGTCGAGTGCTGCCACCGTTGCCTCCCACCCTTTGTCCTCGGAACTCGACGGCAGCCCACAGCGATCGAGCGCCTGCTCCATCGTGTCGCAGGTGAGCACGCCGTTGCCCACAGGGGTCGAGCCGGCCAACGACGCGTGCGTGAGGCCGTAGGTCACGGCGTCGCAGACGTACTCGAAGTGCGGGGTGCCACCGCGTACGACGACACCGAGTGCGACCACCGCGTCATGGCCACGTCCCAGCTCCTGGGCGACGACCGGCAGCTCCACTGCGCCAGCGACCCGGACCACGGTGGGTTCCTGGACCGAGCATGCGTCGGCAGCACGCAGAGCCGAAGCTAACAAGGCCTCGACGACCTCGGTGTTCCAGCGGGCTGCGACGATGCCGAGCGCGAGTCCCGCCGCCTCGACCGGCTCTGCCGAAGGACGACCGGCGCCGCTCACGCGTTCTCCACGTCGTCGACATCAACGATGCCGGCGTACCCGTAGTCCCGGCCCTGGGGCACCACCCGCGGGGGCGTGGGGGTCGCGAGCTCGAGCTCGGGCAGGTCCTTGATGTCGTGACCCATCCGGTCCCGCTTGGTCGTGAGGTAGCGCAGGTTGTGCGGCCCAGCCGCCACGGTCACGGGGATCCGCTCCACGATTGACAAGCCGTAACCCTCGAGACCCGCGCGCTTCGCCGGGTTGTTGGTGAGCAGCCGCATCGAGCGCACCCCCAGCTCGGCGAGGACCTGCGCCCCCGTCCCGTAGTCGCGGGCATCCGCAGGGAGGCCGAGCTCGAGGTTGGCATCGACGGTGTCCGAGCCGGCGTCCTGCAGCTGATAGGCCTGCAGCTTGTGCAGCAGGCCGATGCCCCGTCCCTCGTGGCCGCGCACGTAGAGCACGACCCCACGGCCCTCCTCGGCGACAGCGGCGAGGGCGGCGTCCAGCTGCGGTCCGCAGTCACAGCGCAGTGAGCCGAACACGTCCCCGGTGAGGCACTCGCTGTGCACCCGCACCAGCACGTTCTCCCCGTCGCCGATGTCCCCGCGGACCAGGGCCACGTGCTCGGTCCGGTCCACGACGTTGCGGAAGCCGAAGGCCCGGAACTCGCCATGAGGGGTCGGGATCTTCGCCTCCGCCACCCGCTCGACCTGGCGCTCACGGCGGCGGCGGTGCGCGATGAGGTCCGCGATCGAGATCAGCTTGAGCCCGTGCTCGGTGGCGAAGGCGCGCAAGGCCTCCAACCGCATCATCGATCCGTCGTCGTGGACGATCTCGGCCAAGGCTCCTGCAGGAGTGAGGCCGGCCAGCCGGGCGAGGTCCACCGAGGCCTCAGTGTGACCGGGGCGCACGAGCACGCCGCCCTCGCGGTAGCGCAGCGGGAAGACATGTCCTGGCCGCGTGAGCTCGCCGGGGTCGGTCGCCGAGTCGCACAGCACACGGATCGTGCGGGCGCGGTCAGCCGCGCTGATGCCCGTGCTGATCCCGGAGCGGGCGTCCACCGTCACGGCGTACGCGGTCCCCTTCTTGTCCTGGTTGACGGCCGTCATCGGCGGCAGCTCCAGCCGGTCGAGCTCGCGGCCCTCCATCGCCACGCAGATCACGCCGGAGGTGTGCCGAATCATGAAGCCGGTCAGCTCGGGCGTCGCCTTGCTCGCGGCGAAGACGAGGTCGCCTTCGTTCTCCCGGTCGGCGTCGTCGACCACGACCACGGCTCGTCCGGCGGCGATGTCCGCGATGGCCGCGTCGACGTCGTCGAACCCGACGGACCCGTCGCTCATCACAGCCTCCCCGCGAGGAGGCGCTCGACGTGCTTGGCGATCACGTCCACCTCCAGGTTGACCTCGTCGCCGGGCTGCCGCAGCCCGAGGGTCGTCGAGCGCAGCGTCTCAGGGATGAGGCTGACCTCGAACCACTCCCCCTGCAGGGCTGAGACGGTCAGGCTGGTGCCGTCGACGCTGATCGAGCCCTTCAGCACCACGTAGCGGGCGAGATCGGGGGGCAGCGAGACGCGAAGGACCTCCCAGTGGTCCGACCGACGGCGCTCGAGCACCGTGCCGCGCGCGTCGACGTGGCCCTGCACGAGGTGACCCCCGAGCCGAGTGGTGAGCGTCGCGGCCCGCTCCAGGTTGACCCGCGCTCCCGATCGGAGCTCACCCAGGGTGGACCGCAGCAACGACTCCTGCATCACGTCGGCGGTGAACGTCTCTCCCTCGTGTGCGGTCACGGTGAGGCAGACACCGTTGACCGCGATCGAGTCCCCGAGCCGGACGTCGGCGAGGACATGGGGCGCGTGTACGACGAGCCTGGCGGCGCCGTCGTCGAGGAGCTCGAGCGCTTCCACGCTTCCGAGCTCTTCCACGATGCCGGTGAACACTGCTCAGGCCTCCTCAGCCGGGTAGGCGGTGACCTTCACGTCGCCGCCAACCAACTCCACGTCATCTATCCGGAACCGCTTCGCCGCCTCGATGCTTCCAACACCGAACGGCGCGACGGCAGCCGGCCCCTCACCCAGTAACGCGGGGGCGATGTAGCAGATCGCCTTGTCCACCAAGCCCGCGGCGAAGAAGGCGGCGGACAGCTGTGGTCCGCCTTCCAGCAGGACGCTGCGGATCCCCCGGTCGAACAGCACGGCGAGGGCCGCCGCCGGCTCCGGCTCGTGGACCACGAGGCTCGGCGCGGCGTCGTCGCGGACCCGCGCCGTCACCGGCACCCGCCCGCGCCGGTCGAGGACCACGCGAAGCGGTTGGCGGCCGGCGGCACGACCGGTCCCGTCTCGGACAGTCAGCTGCGGATCGTCGAGAAGCGCGGTCCCGCTGCCCACCACGACGGCATCGAGCTGCGAGCGCAGCCGATGCACATCGGCCCGGGCCTCGGGTCCCGTGAT
Organism: Frankiaceae bacterium; assembly: GCA_030840515.1. Lineage (GTDB taxonomy): Bacteria > Actinomycetota > Actinomycetes > JAVEEJ01 > JAVEEJ01 > JAVEEJ01. Next base: position 13,244 of record JAVEEJ010000072.1, read on the forward strand.
CCAGCGGCTGCTGCCGTCAGCGGCCGCGACCCGCCCGTCGAGAGTGGTTGCGCTCTTCCACACGACGAAGGGCCTGCCGTGGCGTACGGCGTGCAGCCAGGACTCGTTGACCCGCGCCGCAGCCTCGGCGAGCACGCCAGCCACGACGTCAACGCCCGCGGCCGAGAGCTCCTCGCCACCGCCGCCAGCCGCGGTCGGGTCGGCGACGGCGTAGCGGACCCGGACCACGCCGGCGTCGCGCAGCGCCTGCACACACGGCGGGGTGCGGCCGGTGGTGCGGCACGGCTCGAGCGTCACGACTGCGGTTCCGCCGCGAGCTCTCGGTCCGGCACTGGCGAGTGCCACGACTTCGGCGTGCGGACCCCCGGCCCGCTCGTGGAAGCCCTCACCGACGACCTGGCCATCGCGGTCGAGGATCACAGCGCCCACGACCGGGTTGGGGCTGGTCGTGCCGAGGCCGCACGCCGACAGCTCGATGGCCCGGTGCATGGCCGCGAGCTCTGGCTGTGTTGTCACGGGGGTCCTGTCACGGGGGTCCTGTCACGGGGTAACTGTCGGCTGCTCGGTCACGTGCCGCGACGGTCGACCGCGACCCGCGATCCTGGCTGAGACTTGGCCACGGTCTTCATCTCGCTCGCGACCGCGGCGAGCTCGCGTGGGTCGTCCACCTGACGCCGGCTCGACAGCGCGATGCCGACGGAGACCGACACCAAGGGGTAGGAGCGCTCCGCGCCCTGTCGGTCGATGACCCGGAAGATCCCTGCCGTGACGTCGTCAGGGTCGTGGAGCGCGACGACCGCCGCGTCGAAGCCGGCAAGCGTGCCGCGGCAGACCGCTTCCGCCTGGTCCGGGGTGCAGACGATCGCGAAGTCGTCGCCGCCGATGTGGCCGGTGAACACCGGCGGTCCTGGGACGGCAGCGGCCGCCTCCCGCAGGCAACGCGCCAGCAGGCGGATCACCGCATCTCCGCGAAGGAAGCCGTAGGCGTCGTTGAAGGCCTTGAAGTTGTCGAGGTCCACGTGGCACACCGCGTAAGGCTCTCCCCAGCGGTGCCGCTCAGCGATCTCCTCGTCGATCCTGACGTTGCCCGGAAGCCCGGTCAGCGGGGATACAGCACGCATCTCGGCATTGCGGCGCAACGTCGCGCGGACCCGTGCGAGCAGCTCGAGCGTGTCGAAGGGCTTGACCAGGTAGTCGTCGGCACCGGCCTGAAGGGCAAGCACCTTGTCGGCCGTCTGATCGGCGGCGGTCAGCATGATGACGGGGATGCTTGCCGTGGCCGCCTCTGCGCGCAGACGTCGGCAGACCTCGATGCCGTCGCAGCGCGGCAGGTTGATGTCGAGCAGCAGCAGGTCGATCCCGCCGCGGCGGCAGAACTCCAGCGCGTCCTCGCCGTCATGGCGCTGCGTCACCTGGAAGCCCTCGAGGGTGAGCGTCCCGGCGACGAACGCAGCAACCGCCCGGTCGTCGTCGACGACGAGCAGGCTGCTCACCTCGGTGCCGCCGGCGCATGCCCGCGTTCGGCGGCGGCCTTGATCCGCAGCACTGCCTCCGCCGGGTCCGTGGCGCCGAACACGGCCGAGCCGGCGACGAGGGTGTCGGCTCCGGCTTCGACGCAGGCAACCGCGGTGCTCTCGTCCACGCCGCCGTCGACCTGGAGCCAGACCGCGAGGTCGTCACGGCCCTCGAGTGCGGCGCGCACCTCACGGACCTTGGGGAGCATGTCGGCCATGAACCTCTGCCCGCCGAACCCGGGCTCCACCGTCATGACCAGGACCATGTCGAGCTCGGGCAGCAGGTCCGCGTAAGGAGCGAACGCCGTACCCGGCTTCAGCGCCATGCCCACCCGCGCGCCGAGCGCGCGTACCTCCCGGGCGAGCCGGACCGGGTCGTGGGCGGCCTCGATGTGGAAGGTCACGCTCCCGGCGCCGGCGTCTGCGTAGGGGGGCGCCCACCGGTCCGGCTCGTCGATCATGAGGTGACAGTCGAGCGGCAGCGTGGTGGCCCGCAGCAGCGCCTCTACGACCGGCAGCCCCTGCGTGAGGTTGGGGACGATGTGGTTGTCCATGACGTCGACGTGGTCCCAGTCCGCGACGTCGGCTACGGCCGCAACCGACTCGGCGAGGTTGGCGAAGTCTGCCGAGAGGATGCTCGGAGAGATGCGCAGCCCCACAGCACCCGAGCCTAGTGGGCGCGAAACACCGCGAGGAACATCGCGTCGGTGCCGTGGAGGTGGGGCCAGAGCTGCACGGTGGGGCCGGTCCCCAGGTGCGGGACGCCGGGCAGGAGATCACGTGCGTCGAGCGGCTCGAGGTGCGGGTGACGCCGCTGTCCCGCAGCAACGATCGCCCGGGTCTCCGCAACGTGCGGCGAGCAGGTCACGTAGGCGAGCACGCCGCCGGGACGGGTGGCTTCGACGGCGGAGTCGAGCAGCGCGGCCTGCAGGGGGCGGAGCTGGGCGATGTCAGCCGGGGTCTTGCGCCAGCGCGCCTCCGGTCGACGGCGAAGCGCCCCGAGTCCGCTGCAGGGCACGTCGACCAGCACCCGGTCGAACGCGGCGGCCCTCCAGGCCGGTGAGGTGGCGTCGGCCTGCACGACGTCGGCCACAGGCTCGCCAGCCAACGCGTTGCGCACGAGCCGTGCCCGGTGCGCGGCCAGCTCGACGGCGAGCAGTCGCGCGCCGCGCTCGCCGGCCAGCCCGGCGAGCAGACCGGCCTTCCCTCCGGGGCCCGCGCACAGGTCGAGCCAGCTCTGGTCGGCACCCTCCAGCGGCACGTTCGCCAGCGCGACGGCGACCAGCTGGCTGCCCTCGTCCTGGACTGCGGCAGCGCCCGTACGGATCGCGGCGATCGCGCCCGGGTCCCCTCCGGGTGAGATGACGGAGTACGGCGACCAGGGGCCGGGCGCTCCGCCAACGACGCCCGCCAGCTCCTCGCGCCCGATCCGCCCGGGGCGCGCGACGTAGTGGACCGCAGGCCGCAGGTTGCCCGCCGCGAGCGCGGCTGCGACCTGCTCGAGGTCGCCGCCGAGGGCGTCGGCGTAGGCCTGGACGATCCAACGCGGGTGGGCGTGCACGAGCGACAGGTGGCCGATCGGGTCGGTCACGCGGTCGGGTGCGAGCCGGCTGGTCCAGGTCGGCAGGTCATCTGCGCCGACCTTGCGCAAGACGGCGTTGACGAAGCCGGCCCGGCTCTGCCCGACCACCGCGCGCGCGAGCTCGACGGTCTCCCCCACCGCTGCGTGCGGCGGCACGCGCATCCCCCCAAGCAGTTGGTGCGTCCCGAGCCGCAGCAGGTCACGGACCGGCGGGTCCAGCTCCGCGAGCGGGCGGCTGGCGCAGGCCGCGATGATCTCGTCGTAGGTGCCGAGCCAGCGCAGCGTCCCGTAGGTCAGCTCCGTCGCGAAGGCCGCGTCCCTGCCCTCCAGCTTGCGCTCCGCCAGCAGTCCAGGCAGGACGAGGTTGGCGTACGCGTCACGCTGCTCGACGGCACGGAGGCAGTCGTAGGCGGCGCGGCGCGGCGCGTCAGGTGCCGGGCGCGTGTAGCTGCCCATCAGCCGAGCCGCACGACGGGTGACCGCATTCCGCGCGCCCAGTCCGCCGCAGGCAGCGCCCGCTTGCCCGGTGCCTGCACCGTCCCGAGCCGGACCGGATGGGTGACGGTGCCGACGAGGACCTCGGTCTTGCTGACGAGTACGTCGCCCGGCCCCAGGCCTGCGACTCCGGTCACCGGCTCGACCGGTCCGAGACGCAGTCGGTCGCCGTCGAGCAAGGTCCAGGCCCCGGGTGTCGGCGTACACGCCCTGATCTGGCGGTCGACCCGCAGTGCCGGTGCGTCCCACCGGACCCGGGCGTCCTCCACGGTCAGCTTCGGGGCGTGCGAGACACCGTCTGCCCGCTGGGGCACCG
>JAVEEJ010000322.1 GCA_030840515.1 Frankiaceae bacterium
AGGCCAACCGCGGCCTCCGCGTGGGCCTCGCCGTGGCCGGAAGCCTCGCCATCGAGGGGCCTGTCGTGCGCTGGGTGGCCGACCACCGTCGCCACCACGCCTACTCCGACCGCGAGGGCGACCCGCACAGCCCGTGGCGTTATGGCGAGTCGTTCCCCGCGCTGTGCAAGGGCCTGTGGCACGCGCACATCGGGTGGATGTTCGACATCGAGCAGACCAGCCAGGAGCGCTTCGCCCCCGACCTGCTCGCCGACAAGGACCTGCAGAAGGTGCACCGCTGGTTCCCGTGGCTCGTGGTCACCAGCCTGCTCGCCCCGGCGCTCATCGGCGGACTCGTCACCTGGTCCATCCACGGAGCGCTCACGAGCTTCTTCTGGGCCAGCATCATCCGCGTCGGCCTGCTGCACCACGTGACCTGGTCGATCAACTCGATCTGCCACACCTGGGGCGCGAAGCCCTTTAAGTCCCGCGACCGCGCTGCCAACGTCGCGTGGCTCGCGTTCTTGTCGATGGGCGAGTCGTGGCACAACATGCACCACGCTGACCCGACCGCCGCGCGTCACGGCGTGCTCAAGGGCCAGATCGACTCGACCGCGCGCATCATCTGGTTCTTCGAGAAGCTCGGCTGGGCCTACGACGTGCGCTGGACCAGCAAGGAGCGCCTCGCCAAGCTCGAGGTCGGCTCTCCCGCCGAGGCGGCCGAAGCCGCGTAGGCGGGCGCGATCTCCTCGTACGGCAGGATCGCGGCGTGACCGAAGGGGACCGCCGCGTCCGGATGAGCGGCAAGGAACGGCGCGAGCAGCTCCTCGACGTGGGCCGCTCGCTGTTCGCCGAACGCGGCTTCGAGGGTGCCTCCATCGAGGAGATCGCCTCGCGCGCCGGAGTCAGCAAGCCCGTGGTCTACGAGCACTTCGGCGGTAAGGAAGGGCTCTACGCCGTCGTCGTCGACCGTGAGATGCAGCGACTGCTAGAGATGACGACCGGCGCGCTGTCGGGCGGCCACCCACGTGAGCTGTTGGAGCAGGCCGCGAACGCGCTGCTGCAGTACGTCGAGATGCACACCGACGGCTTCCGCATCCTTGTCCGCGACTCACCTGTCGCGCAGGCCACCGGCACTTTCGCCAGCCTCATCAGCGACATCGCGGTGCAGGTTGAGGGGATCCTCGGCGAGGAGTTCAAGCGGCGCGGGTACGACGGCAAGCTCGCACCGATGTACTCCCAGATGCTCGTCGGCATGGTCGCCCTCACCGGTCAGTGGTGGCTCGACGTGCGCAAGCCCAAGCGCGAAGAAGTCGCGGCCCACCTGGTGAACCTGGCCTGGAACGGCCTGTCAGACCTGGAGAAGAAGCCGAAGCTGCTGGGGCGCAAGCCGGGTTGAGCTCGCTCAGCCGACTTTCCGGATCACCGCGATGACGTGCTCGGTCAGGATCCGAGCGCCGATGCCGTTGAGGTGGTACTCGTCGGCGAACGCGGTTCGGCCCGCGGGGATCCCTTCGAACCCGTCGACGTACACAGCCCCCGTGTCGGCCGCGAGCTGCCTGAGCGCCTCATGGATCAAGGGCTGCTCCCCAGCCGGCAGGTAGGTGGCGATGTCCTGCTCAAGGCTGGGCATGTCCACCAGGACGATGGTGACCCCTTGGTGACGTGCGCCCTCGAGCGCCTTCCGGACCACTGTCAACGTCCGCGTCATCTCGAAGCGGGCGAAGACCTCCTTGAGGCCCGCCCTCCGACGCTCATTCGGGGCCCGGAATACGCGGTCGTCGAAGAACGTGAGGTCGCCGAACCGATCGTTTCGGCTCGCGCTCTCTGGCGCACCCGGGTCCTGGCCCCCGTACGCTTCGTCGAGGCGTGGACGCAGCCGTGCTAAGCCAGATATCCGTTCAAGCCGCTGCTTCTGCCGGAGCCAGAAGCCGGCCCGCCCCGTCTGGAGCAGACGGCCTTCTGAGCGCAGGTACTCCCGCACAGGGGACTGGAAATGGTCGTTGAGGTCTCTGGCCATGAGACCGATGACGATCACGTGGGGATGCAGTTCGGGCAGCACGACGTCCTGCAGCCAATGTGCGGTCAGCTGGGCATTGCCGCCGCCAAGTGCTGCGTTGTATGCCGGTATCCCCGCAGTGGACATCGTGCGCGCTCGTATGCCGCGGTCGACCACCGACGATCCCACCAGCGCGACGTCCGGAGATGTTGCTGCGAGGGTCTCGATGCGCTGCTGCTTCTGCTGCGCTTCCGGCAGAAACCAGGTGTTGGGCGGCGGCAAACGGTCGGCGACGGACCGGGCGCCGGTGTCCGCGACGACCAGCGTGAGCAGTCCGCAGGCTAGTCCTGCGAGGAGGCGGCGCATCAGAACTGGAAGTAGATGAAGGGCGCTGCCGCGCCGCCGCTGAAGACCAGGATCGCCGCCACTCCCGCAGCCGTCAGGATGCCGTGCAGCGGCGCGGGGACCGCGAGCGCCGGCGTCTCACGCCCCGTGCGCCGCTGGCACAGGTCCACCGCCGCCAGCAGGGCGATGCCGCCGAGCACGAGCACCCACCCCGCTCGGTCGAAGTAGACGGAGGTTCCTCGCTGGAAGCTGAGCAGCCCCTGCAGGTACTCCCCAGTCTGCCGCACGGACGTCGCGCGGAAGGGGATCCAGCACAACGCCACGACGCCGAAGGTGAGGACGACGGCAGGAAGATCACGCCAGCCCAGGCTGGCGAGGCTGCGCTCGGCGGGCTTGTTCTCCCGCCAGCGCCGATGCAGTCCGAGCAGGGTCCCGTGCAGCGCACCCCAGACCACGAAGGTCGCCGCAGCGCCGTGCCACAGCCCGCCGATCACCATGGTCAGCCAGAGGTTGCGGTAGGTCCGCCGACGCGACCCTCGGTTGCCGCCGAGCGGCACGTAGAGGTAGTCCCGCAGCCACGACGAGAGCGAGATGTGCCAGGTCCGCCAGAACTCGGTGATGCTCCGCGACAGGTAAGGCTGGCGGAAGTTCACGAGCAGCTCGATGCCGAACAGGCGGGACGAGCCGCGGGCGATGTCGCTGTAGCCGGAGAAGTCTCCGTAGATCTGGGCCGCGAAGCCGAGCGCCCCCATCGTCAGGCTCAGCCACGACGCGGAACCGGGGTTGGCGAACACCGCGTTGACCGGCGCCGCGACCGTGTCGGCCACCACGACCTTCTTCACCAGGCCGAGCAGGATCAGGTAGAGCCCGGAGCCGACCTCCTCGCGCCCAGGGGCGACGCGGTCATGCGTGAACTGAGGGAGCTGCTTGTCGGCCCGGCCGATGGGCCCGGCGACCAACTGGGGGAAGTAGGCCACGAAGACCGCGAAGGTCAGCAGGTCATGGCTCGCGCTGATGTGCCGCCGGTAGACGTCGAAGGTGTAGCTGATGCCGTGGAACGTGTAGAAGCTGATCCCGATCGGCAGCAGGATCCGAAGCGTCGGCACATCGAGCGGGACCCCGAGCCGGTGCGCCAGCGAGCTCGCCGAATGGACGAAGAACCCCGCGTACTTGAAGAACCCCAGCACCCCGAGGTTGCTGACGATGCTGATCGCGAAGATCTGCCAGCGTCGCGCGTCGTCCGCGTCGTGGCGCTCCAGTGCGCGGCCCACGGCGAAGTCGACCAGCGTGGTGAACCACATGAGCGCGAGGAACCGGTAGTCGAACACCCCGTAGAAGACGTAGGACGCGACGAGCAGCATCGCGTTCTGCCGCGACCGATGACGGAGCGCGTAGTAGAGCAGCAGCACGACCGGCAGGAACACCGCGTACTGCAACGAGTTGAAGACCACCTACCGCCCCTCCCAGCGCCGGTGCACATTAGCCCACGCCAGCAGGGGTAGTAGGCGGAAATGCTGTGGATCGGGATGTCTGGCTGGCAGTACGCCGACTGGCGCGACCGGCTCTACGCCGGGGTCCCGCAGAAGCGCTGGCTCGAGCGCTACTGGCAGTCGTTCTGCACGGTCGAGCTCAACGCCTCGTTCTACCGGCTGCCCAAGCGCGAGACCTTCGAGACCTGGCGCGAGCGCACGCCACCCGACGCGGTCTTCACAGTCAAGGCCAGCCGCTACCTCACCCACATCAAGCGGTTGCGTGAGCCTGAGGAGCCCGTCGCCCGCTTCGTCGGTGTGGCCTCGGCCCTCGGTGACCGACTCGGTCCGGTGCTCATCCAGCTCCCGCCTGACTTCAAGGCCGACCCCGGAGGGCTGGAGCAGACGATGGCTCTGTTCCCGGCCGACTGGCGGCTCGCCGTCGAACCGCGACACGAGTCGTGGTGGAACGACGAGGTCCGCGCCGTACTCGCATCCCGCAACGCGGCCATGGTCTGGGCCGACCGGCACGAGAAGCCGGTCACACCACTGTGGCGCACAGCCGACTGGGGCTATGTGCGCTTCCACGAGGGATGTGCCACCTGGCCCGCCTACCGCCCGGCTGCCATGACCGCTTGGGCCAAGCGACTGCAGGACGAGTACGACGACGCCGATGTCTTCGTCTACTTCAACAACGACCCCACCGGGGCGGCAGTCCGCGACTCCGCTGTTCTCGCGAAGAAGGCCGCCAGGATCGGCCTCGCCCACACCCGCGCCGACATCCCCGAAACCGCTTGAGTCCGAGGTCTCAGTCCGACAGCTCGAGCCAGCGCTCCTCCAGGCGCTCGCGTTCCGCCACGACCGCGCGCAAGTCGGAGTCGAATACGGCGACCTTCTCGTACTCAGCAGCATGAAGCGCCAGCTCGTCGTGCAGCGCAGCCTCACGCGCAGTGAGCTTCTCGATCTGCCGCTCGACCCTGGCGAGCTCCTTCTTCGCGGCCCGCGTGTCGCCAGCGGACCGGACCACGGGCGGGTTTGACAACGCGACGGGCGCAGCCTGCCCCCGCAGCTCGAGGTACTGGTCCACCCCTCGCGGAAGGTGGCGCAGCGAGCCGTCGCCGGGAAGCGCGTACACGGCGTCGGTGACGCGCTCGAGGAAGAACCGGTCGTGCGAGACCACCACCAGCGTCCCCGACCATCCATCGAGCAGGTCCTCGAGCACCTGCAGCACCTCGATGTCGAGGTCGTTGGTGGGCTCGTCCAGCAGCAGCACATTCGGCTCGCCCATCAGCAGCCGAAGCAGCTGCAGTCGCCGACGCTCTCCGCCGGAGAGGTCGGCCACCGGCGCCCACTGCTTGTCAGCAGTGAAGCCGAACCGCTCGAGCAGCTGGGACGCCGACGCCGACCGACCGCGTCCCAGGTCGATGGAGCGGGCGATCTCCTCCACCGCAGGCAGCACGCGCTGCTCGGGGTCGATCTCGGCGATCTCCTGCGAGAGGTAGGCGACCTTGATGGTGAGGCCGCGCTTCACCCGGCCGTGACCGGGCCGCAGCTCGCCTGTGAGCAGTCGCAGCAGCGACGTCTTCCCTGAGCCGTTCGCCCCGACCACACCGACCCGGTCACCCGGGCCGAGCCGCCAGGTCACCCGACGGAGCAAGGTGCGGTCACCGAGGGCAAGGTCGACGTCCTCGATGTCGAGCACGTTCTTGCCGAGCCGCGCTGTCGCGAAGCGCTCGAGCTCGAGCTTGTCGCGCGCTGGTGGCTCGTCGGCGATGAGTGCGTTGGCCGCCTCGATCCGGAACCGCGGCTTCGAGGTCCGTGCCGGCGGCCCACGACGCAGCCACGCCAGCTCCTTGCGCATCAGGTTCTTTCGGCGCGACTCGTCCACCGCTGCGATCCGGTCACGCTCAGCCTTGGCCAAAACATACGACGAGTAGCCGCCGTCGTACTGCTCCACCTTGCCGCCGACGACCTCCCACGTCCGCTCGCTCACCTCGTCGAGGAACCACCGGTCGTGGGTGACCACGACAAGTGCGCCTTTGCGCTCGCGCAGATGCCCGGCCAGCCACGTGATCGCCTCGATGTCGAGGTGGTTGGTGGGCTCGTCCAGCACGAGGAGGTCCGGGTCGTCGACGAGCAGGGCAGCGAGCGCGACCCTGCGTCGCTCGCCCCCCGACATCGGTCCGACGACGCGGTCGAAGTCCCCTTCGGGGAGCAGTGCAGCCAGCACCGACCGGACCCGGGCGTCGCCGGCCCACACGTGCTCCGGTCGGTCGTGCAACACGATCTCGCGCACGGTCCGCGAAGGGTTGAGCGCGTCGTGCTGGGCGAGCACGCCCACCGTCACGCCCCCCGTGTGCGTCACTCGACCGGAGTCCGGTGCCTCCATGCGGGTGAGCATCCGGACCAGGGTCGACTTGCCGTGCCCGTTGCGTCCGACGACCCCGACCCGCTCACCGAACGCGACGCCGAGCGAGACGCCGTCCAGTGGCGTTGCCGTGCCGTAGGACTTGGTCACGTTCTCGAGGTTGACGAGGCTGACGGCCATCAGCCGACCCGCGGCCCTGGCACCGGACCCTCCGCCACGCGAGTCGTTTTGCACACTGCCTCGGCTGTCAGCGCCGCGGCGATCCTGATCGCTGCCGCGTGCGAGCGCGCGAGGAACACACAGGTCGGCCCACTGCCGCTCACCATCGCGCCGAGCGCTCCGAGCTCCCGACCGGCATCCAGCGTCGCGCGGAGCGCCGGCCGAAGGCCGATCGCCGCAGGCTCGAGGTCGTTGTGCAGCGCCGCGCCCAGTCGTTTGGCATCTCCGAGGCGCAGCGCCGCCAGCACCTCGTCCGGCGGTGTCGCCTCCGCGCCGGGACCGCGGCGGCGGTCGATCTCGGCGTACACCTCCGGCGTCGACAACCCCGTCGCCGCGATCGCGACTACCCAGTGGAAGCTGCCCCGCGCCAGCACCGGGGTCAACACCTGCCCCCGTCCCGTGCCCAAGGCGCATCCGCCCTGCAGGCAGAACGGCACGTCGCTGCCGAGCTCGGCCGCGAGCTCGGCCAACTGGGCTCGCGAGAGTCCGGTGCCCCACAGCGCGTCGCAGGCCACGAGCGCGGCAGCGGCGTCAGCGCTCCCTCCCGCCATGCCGCCGGCGACGGGGATCTCCTTGCGGATCCCGATGCGCGCGGCGGCGTCCACACCTGTCCGCTCGGCGAGCAGCGCGGCCGCGCGCAGTGCGAGGTTCGTCGAGTCGACGGGCACCTCGTCGGCGTCCTGCCCCTTCACCATGACCGTGAGGCCGGGTGCCGGGTAGGCCGTGACCTCGTCGTAGATCGACAGCGCTTGGAAGACGGTCTGCAGGTCGTGGTAGCCGTCCGGCCTTCGCGGGCCGACCCCGAGGTGCAGGTTCACCTTCGCCGGCACCCGGACGGTGACGGGCGAGGGAACGGGCACGAGCGTCGAGGCTACGTGAACCCGGTATCCATGATCACGACGGGACGCCCAGCGCCCGGCTGAGCACGGGCGACCCGGCGCATGTCCCATCGCGATCTTGGCCGCGGGCGGGGCGGGGATCAGAGAGCGGGATCAGGGAGCGAGTACGACGTGCTTCGCGGCGGCGATCGCCGCGAACTGCTCCACCCCGAGCCGCTCACCGCGCAGCGATGGGTCGATGCCGGCCACCCGCAGGACCTCCTCCGCAACCGCCGCCGAGCCCGCCCAACCGGCCAACGCAGCCCGCAACGTCTTGCGCCGCTGGGCGAAGGCCGCGTCGACGACCGCGAAGACCTCGGCGCGCGTGGCCGTGGTGGCGGGTGGCTCACGGCGCACGAAGCGGACCAGCCCGCTGTCGACGTTGGGGGCCGGCCAGAACACCGTCCGGCCGATGGCCCCAGCCCGCGTGACCGCCGCCCACCACGCTGCCTTGACCGACGGCACGCCGTACGCCTGCTCCCCCGGCCCCGCCGCCAGCCGGTCGGCCACCTCTGCCTGCACCATCACCAGGCCGTGGCGGATCGAGGCGAAGTGCTCCAGGAAGGTCAGGAGGACGGGTACGGCGACGTTGTAGGGCAGGTTCGCAACGAGCGCGGTCGGCTGGGGACCGGGAAGCGAGCGCACTCTCAGCGCGTCGGCATGCAGCACATCGAGCGGCGCTGCGTGCGCGGCGGCGTACTCATCCACTGTCGAAGCCAGCGCATCCGCGAGGCGCGCATCGACCTCCACCGCCAGCACCCGCGCACCCGTCTCGAGCAGACCGAGCGTCAGCGACCCCAGACCAGGGCCGATCTCCACCACGACGTCGTCAGGACCGACCGCCGATGTCGCCACGATGCGCCGCACCGTGTTGGCGTCGATGACGAAGTTCTGCCCGAGCGCCTTGGTGGGCTTGATCCCGAGCTCAGCCGCCAGCCGGCGGACGTCCGCCGGTCCGAGCAGCGTCAGCGGATGTCGCCGGTCAGCTGTAGAGCCGGCTGCCGCACACCGGCCACGGCGAAGCGCCGCGGTTGCGGTAGAGCAGCTTCGCCCGGTAGGTCTGCTCGTTGCTCGAGTAGTCAGTCGGGTTCCCGTGACCGCCCACGCTGTGCCAGGTGCTCAGCGAGAACTGGTAGAGGCCGTAGTAACCCTTGGGGCTGACGGCGCGCGGGTTGTGGCCGGACTCGCAGCCGGCGAGGGCATACCAGTTGAGGTTGTCGACGGCGCCGCCGATGTTCGGGCCGTAACCCGGACGGGTCTTGGTGCCGACGCGCACCACCTTGTCGACCGCCCGGCGAGCGACCTTCGTCGAGACCAGCGTCCGTGACTTCACGACGCCGTCGACGACGGTGAGCTTGAAGGTGAACACCTTGATGCCAGGCACGCCCGCGCTGACGACCTTGCGGGTGCCGCGGTACATGGTCTTGTCGCGCACGGTGCGGGTCTGGAAGCTGATCGGCCGCGTGTCGCTGACCACCGGCTGGCGCACCCGGATGATCCGGATCTGCATGCCTTCGGTGGGGCGCGTGGTGCGCGGGATGGAGACCTTGTCGGTCGACGCGACGATGACCTTGGCCTGGTGCAGCACCTCGACGACCGTGGCCGCAGTCGTGGTCACCCGCGTGGCCTTGCCGTCATGCAGCACGGTGACCCGGTGCGGGAGCCGGAGCTCGAGCGACAGACCGGAGAGCGGCACCCGGCTGGAGCGGTCGGCGGAGAAGAACGCGCCGTCGGCACGGACGCCGAGCGCGCTGAGCGCCTCGTCCACGGTGAGGGCGGTGGTCCAGACGGTGCGCTGACGGCCGTCGATGGTCAGGGCCAGCTGGCGGCCGTGGCGTACGACGACCTTGGAGCCCTCGGTCAGCTTGGTGCCGCCGCGCGGTGCGACCGTGTCGTGCGCGCCCACCTTGAGGTGCTGGCGGGCGAGCAGACCCCCGACGTCCCTGGCGAAGGTCCGGACCTGCTTGCTCTGCCCGTCGACGGTGATGGTCACCGTCTTGTCGAGGCTGGCGAAGGCGGTCGTCGTGCCGGCCATCCCGATGATGACTCCGGCGTACACAGCCAAGGCGACTGGGGTCTTGCGCATGTGACTCCGATGCTCGGTGGTCCCGGGCTGCGGGGGAAACGAACCGGAGGCACGCGCACGAAACGCCGTCCGGTCCCCCGGGCGGCGTCGTGGTCACGTTGCCCCGGGGCTTCCCCACCCCGGCCAACAACTCGACCGAAGGTAGGTGGGGTCGTTGTCCTATGGCAAATCGGACTCATCGGGACAGAGGGGCAGCCCTGTCCCAGTCGTCCCAGCCCCTGGAGCGTCGACACGCCGTCTGACCTGGGCCGACGCCGCTCAGGCCAAGCCGAAGACGCGCTTTCCGTTCTCGGCCACGGCTGTGCACAACGTGTCGAGCGCGACACCCTTGACCTCGGCCATGGCCCGCAGCGTGGTGGGGATCAGGTAGCTGGCGTTCGGCCGCCCCCGGTGCGGCATGGGCGTCAGGAAGGGTGCGTCGGTCTCCACGAGCAGCAGCTCGAGCGGAGCGACCTGCAGCGCGTCCCGCAACGGCTGGGCGTTCTTGAACGTCACGTTGCCGGCGAAGCTCATGACGTAGCCGAGGCGAGCGCACTGCGCCGCCAGCTCGGCTTCCCCGGAGAAGCAGTGGAAGACGGTCTGCTCCGGCGCCCCTTCCTCCCGCAGCACGCGCAGCACGTCCTGGTGCGCGTCGCGGTCGTGGATGACCAGCGCCTTGCCGGTGTCCTTGGCGATCTGGATGTGGCGGCGGAAGGACTCCTCCTGCCTGGCCCTCCCCTCCGGCGGGGTGCGGAAGTGATCGAGCCCGGTCTCCCCGATGCCGACCACGGGTGCGAGTACGGCGAGTCGTGCGATCGCGTCGATGTCGTCGTCGCTCGCCGTCGGCGCTTCGTTGGGGTGGATCGCCGCCGTCGCCCACACGCCGTCGTGGACCGCCGCGGTCTCCGCTGACCAGCGCGACGAGGGCACATCGACGCCGATCGTGATCAGGGTCGTGACGCCGACCGAGGCTGCCTCCCCGATGGCTTGCTCGACGGCTTCCTCCTGCAGGTCGAGGTGGCAGTGTGCGTCGAGCACCTCGACCGGCAACGGCTCAGGAAGCGGCGGTCGGGTCACGTCGGCCGGCCGGTCGACCCCCCGCCGCTCCGAGTTGTCAGCCACCAGGGGCCGTCTCGCGGCCGCCCGCGTCTGACAACTCGTCGAGACGGGGGAAGAGCGGATCGCTCTTGGTCACCCGAGCGCCGGCGGGCAGCTGCCCCCAGCGCGCGACCTGGTCCACCCGCTGCTCAGAGATCGGCCCGAGCTGCGCCTCGGCTCCAAGCGAGCTCCACAGCACCGAGCAGGCCTTGGGGATCACCGGGTTGAGCAGCACGGCAGCGGCGCGGAGCGACTCGGCCGTGCAGTAGAGGACCGCGTCGAGGTCGCCCGCCCTCGCCTCGTCTTTGGCCAGCTTCCACGGCTCGGTCTCGGTGACGTAGTTGTTGACCGTGCGGACGAAGCCCATCGCGGCGTTGATGGCGCTCTGCAGGTCGAGCACGTCGATCGCGGTGTCGGCATCCGAAGCGGCCTGCTGCAGCGCAGCAGACAGCTGCTCGTTGGGCACCGGCGCGGGCAGCACCCCGTCGCGGTAGCGCTCGACCATCGAGGTGAGGCGCGACGCCAGGTTGCCGAACTGGTCGGCGAGCTCGCTCTTGTAGCGCGCGCTCATGTCCTCCCAGCTGAACGAGCCGTCGGAGCCGAAGGGGATCGCGCGCAGGAAGTAGTAGCGGAACGCATCGGAGCCGAAGTGGTCGACGATGGCGCTCGGGGCGATGCCGGTGAGCTTGGTCTTGCTCATCTTCTCTCCGCCGACGAGCAGCCAGCCGTGTGCGAAAACCTGCCGAGGCAGCGGCAGGCCGGCGGCCAGCAGCATGGCCGGCCAGTAGATGGCGTGGAAGCGCAGGATGTCCTTGCCGACGAGGTGCACGTCGGCCGGCCAGGTCTGCGCGAACCGCTCGTCATCCGTTCCGAAGCCGACGGCCGTGGCGTAGTTGAGCAGCGCGTCGAACCAGACGTAGACGACCTGCGACGCATCCCAGGGAAGCGGGACCCCCCACGCAACGGAGGAGCGGGACATGGAGATGTCCTGCAGCCCCTGCTTGATGAACGACACGACCTCGTTGTAGGCCGACTCCGGCTGCACCGCCGTGGGATTGGCCTCGTAGTGGGCGAGCAAGGCCTCGGAGAAGGCGGAGAGGCGGAAGAACCAGTTCTCCTCCGACAGCATCTCGACGGGTGTGCCGTGCACAGGGCACAGCCCACCCTCCAGCAGGTCACCCGGCAGCTTGAACTCCTCGCAACCCACGCAGTAGGGGCCCTCGTAGGTCGACGCGTAACAGTGCCCGGCCTCGCGCAGCACCTCCCAGAAGCGCTGGACCCCTTTCTCGTGGCGAGGCTCCGTGGTGCGGATGAAGTCGTCGTTGGCGGCGTCAACGGTCCGCAGCACGGGCTTCCATGAGTCCTCGACCAAGCGGTCGCACCACTCCTGCGGGCTCACGCCAGCGGCCTGCGCGGTGCGCTCCACCTTGGTGCCGTGCTCGTCGGTGCCGGTGAGGAAGTGCACCCGCTCGCCGCGTTGGCGGTGCCAGCGCGTGAGGACGTCACCGGCCACCGTCGTGTAGGCGTGACCGATGTGCGGCGCGTCGTTGACGTAGTAGATCGGCGTCGTCAGGAAGAACGACGCCGGCTCGTCTGACGAATCCGCGGAAGGCATGGATTGAGCCTAGTGGCGCAGCGCAAACGAAAATCCGAGGCGCCGCGTCACTGATGCTTCGCGTCCACGACTGCCGCGTACACCGTCTTCTTCGGCACCCCCAGCTCCGCGCTGACCGCACCGATCGCCGTCTTGCGCGGCTCACCCCGCGCGACGCGGTCCGCCACCAGTGCAGCGAGATCCACGTCGCCGGCATACTCGCCTCCCTCCGCCCCTGCCACCACGATCGTCACCTCGCCGCGAACCCCGGCCTCGGCCCACGTGACGAGTTCGCCCAGCGGGGCGCGCCGGACCTCTTCGTAGGTCTTGGTGAGCTCGCGGCACACGGCGGCGGGGCGGGTGGCGCCGAACGCCTCGGCGAGATCTGCCAGTGCGGCCTGAGTGCGGTGCGGGGCTTCGAAGAGCACCAGAGTCCGCTCCTCGTCGGCCAGCTCCGCCAGCCGGCGGCGGCGCTCGCCTGCCTTGCGCGGCAGGAAGCCCTCGAAGCAGAAGCGGTCCACGGCCAAGCCGGAGAGCGCGAGCGCCGTGGTCACAGCTGAGGGCCCCGGGGCGCACGTGACCGCATGACCGGCCGCCAACGCGGCGCTGACCAGCCGATATCCGGGATCGCTGATGCTGGGCATGCCGGCATCGGTGACGAGTACGACGCGCGCGCCCGCCGCGAGCTGGACGAGGAGCTCATCCGTGCGCGCCTGCTCGTTGGCCTCGAAGTAGGAGACGACCCGAGCGCTGACCTCCACGCCGAGCGCAGCGCGCAAGCGGGCGAAGCGTCGGGTGTCCTCGGCCGCGATGACGTCCGCCCTGCCCAGCTCGTCCGCCAGCCGCGGCGACGCGTCACGGGGGTTGCCGAGGGGAGCTCCGGCGAGGACCAGAACACCACTGCTCACTTCGGCGCTCATTCGAGCATCCTCGCGCACCCGATCCAGGGCGGTCTCCACCTACGATGACGCGCGTGGCGACCCCTCGACCGTCCGCGCGGGAGCGCCTGGTGCGGCCGCTTCCTCCTGACCGCATGGTTGGCTGGCTGGCGACCGCGGGCATCACCCTCCTGGCAGGCGTGCTGCGCTTCTGGCACCTGAGCCAGCCCCACGGGAAGATCTTCGACGAGGTCTACTACGCCAACGACGCGCACAAGATGCTGCTCAACGGCGTCGAGCCGACGAAGGCAGGGACGAGCGACGGCTTCGTGGTCCACCCGCCGCTCGGGAAGTGGATCATCGGCCTCGGCGAGAAGATGCTGGGCTTCAACGAGAGCGGCTGGCGGGTCATGGCCGCGGTCTTTGGAACCCTCACGGTCCTCGTGCTGATCCGCACCGCGCGACGGATGACAGGCTCGACGCTGCTCGGCTGTGTCGCCGGTCTGCTGCTGGCTCTCGACGGGCTGCACCTGGTGTTCAGCCGCACAGCCCTGCTCGACGGGTTCCTCACCTTCTTCATCGTCGTGGCGTTCGCGTGTCTGATCGCCGACCGGGACGACGGGCGTCGACGCCTCGCGGATCGGCTGGAGGACAACACCCACGACGCCGGGCCGGGGCTTGGCCTGCGCTGGTGGCGACTGGCGTGCGCCGTGTCACTCGGCGCGGCGTGCTCGGTGAAGTGGAGCGGCGTCTTCTTCGTGCTGCTCTTCCCGCTGCTCGCGTTCGCGTGGGACGTCGGCGCCCGCCGCACCGCCGGCATCCAGCACCCGCTCACCGCCACGTTCCGCCGCGATGTGCTGCCTTCGCTCGGGATGTTCGTCGTACTCGTTCCCCTGGTCTACACCGCGAGCTGGAGCGGCTGGTTCCTCAGCGACAACGGCTGGGACCGCCAGTACGCAGACGTCTACAACGACCACTGGCCGCTGGTGCCGGATGCGATCCGGTCCTGGTTGCACTATCACCGCGCGATCCTGCACTTCCACATGCACCTCGGTGACAACCCCAAGGACAACCACCCCTACATGTCGCACCCCATCGGGTGGCTGGTGCTGGCACGGCCGGTGGCGTTCTTCTACAGCTCGCCCAAGGGCGTGGCGATGGGCTGCCATGCAGTGAAGGGCTGCTCACGGGAAGTTCTCGGCGTCGGCACACCCGCGATCTGGTGGGCGTCGATCCCCGCTCTGGTTCTGATGGGTTGGTATTGGATCTCGCGGCGCGACTGGCGTGCGGGCGCGGTCCTGGCCTGCTTCCTCTTCGCTTTCGTGCCGTGGATCGTCTCGGACATCAACGGCCGGATCATGTTCAACTTCTACGCGCTGCCCTGCCTGCCGTTCATGATCTTGGCGATCACCCTGGTCCTGGGTCGGGTGCTGGGCCCGGCCGACGCCGACGACACCCGCAGGACCTGGGGAGCGGTGGCCTCGGGGGCCTACCTGCTGGTCGTGGTGCTCAACTTCTTCTACCTCTACCCGGTGCTGGTGGCCAAGGTCATCTCCTACGACCACTGGCACCACCTGATGTGGCTGAACAACAACTGGATCTAACTGAGCAGGGATCCGGACAGTCGACGCCGAATGTCTCCTCCAAGCACCCACGGAGGGGACCCAGATGAAGATCCGCGCTGCACTGGCCACAGCCGCCCTGCTCGCAACCGGCGTGGCGACCTACGCCGACGCTGCCGCCAAGCCCAAGCCGGTCTGCAAGAACCTGACCGACGACAAGGGCGACGTGGTCTTCGCGCAGGCCTCCAACGCCACGGCCTACGAGGACGAGGCGCTCGACATCGTCAGCGCCGACCTCGGCTCCAACGCCAAGACGATCACGGCCGCGATCCGCGTGGCCAAGCTGGCCGTGCCCGCGGCCACGTCGGCCGCCACCACCTATGAGCTGCGCTTCTCCCTCCCCGCCGGCGACCCGGTCTTCGTGCTGTGGGCCAACGTCCCCGCCAGCGGAGCCGCAGCGACCTACGGCGTCGGCACGGTGGGCGACCCGACGGGCCAGGCCACCGTGGACCTCGCCACCAGCACCGGCACCGCCACCGGGACGATCGACCTCGCCAAGAGCGAGATCCGGATCTCCGCGCCGCTCAGCGCCATCGCCGGCGCCAAGAACGGCCAGAAGGTCGGCCTCGACCAGGCGGTCGCCAAGCGCACGGTCCCGGGTCAGTACTACGGCCGCTTCGCCGACGACGGCGCCGGTGGCAAGCGCTACGTCCTCGGAACGCTCAGCTGCGTCAAGCCGGGGGCCTGACCATGAAGCTCCGCGCCACGCTGATCTCCGCCGCACTGCTCGCCACCGGCCTCGCCGGCTACGCGGACGCGGCAGCCAAGCCGAAGCCGATCTGCAACAACGTGAGCGACCCGGCCGGTGACGTCGGCCTCTACGGCGCGACCGGCAACACGCCGGATGACGCGCTCGACATCCGGTCGGGCGACCTCGGGTCCAACGCCAAGGGCGTCACGGCCGCCATCCGACTCGCCAAGCTGGCCAGCCCGGCGCCCACGTCCCCTGGCGCAGCCGTCTACGAGCTGCGCTTCGAGCACCGCAAGAGCGGCGAGGTGTACACGCTCTGGGCGTCGATCACGGGCGGCCAGGCGACGTTCGGCGTGGGCACGGTCGACACGTCGGCCAGCGCCGAGATGGCAGTGAGCACGGGTACGGCGACGGGCGTGGTCGACACCGCGAAGAACGAGATCCGCATCTTCGCGCCCTACTCGGCGCTCGGTGGCGCCAAGGTCGGCGTCAAGGCCTCGATCGACGGCATCGTCGTCAAGCGGGGTGTGCCCACGAACTACTACGGGCGCTACGCCGATGAGGGTGCAGCATCCAAGAGCTTCCTGCTCGGGGCAGCGACCTGCGTCAAGCTCGGCGGCTGATTCCTCAGCCTCGGCAGGGGCGCGGGGCTTAGGCCGGCGCGGCCTTCAGCACGATCGGGCCCAGCCAACGCGTGGCGACTGCTAGTGCTGCCGCATCGGTCAGGTGGTAGCCGTCCTGGCGGGCGTTGTTGACACCGTCGATCGTGTCGGTGAACTGCCCGCCCGGGCACAGGTGCCCGTCGAGGTCCTCCAAGGACACGCCGCTCATGCTGGCGTAGTCGCTGTTCAGCGAGTCGATGCGCTTCGCCGACTCGGCATCGGAGCCCTGGAAGTGCTGCATCGTCTCGGTGTTCCAGTTCCCGCAGACCGCGTTGAGCATGATGACCTTGGCATGGCCCTGGGGGTTCATCGCCTTGAGCGCCTGCTTGTACTGCCCGAGCAGCCAGTTGTCGTAGAGCGGGTCCCCTGGGCTCTCGTAGGTCGCCCACGACGGAAGCTTTCGGTCGACCATCTCGTTGAGCGCGTCCTCCATCACGAGGATGTCGGGGTTGAACTTGGCGAGGTTGACCGAGCGCTGGTCCGAGGGCTTGGTCCACCACGCGCAGGTGGCCGACACGTCATGCTCGTAGCCGTCCGGGAAGCGGCGGGTGCCCCCGGGGGCGATCGGGCAGCCGGGGATCGAGAGGTTGTAGACGACGACGTCCTTGCGCCCCTTCGCCCAGGCGATCATGCCCGCGCCGAGGTTGTCAGCCAGTGAGTCACCGACCACGGCGATCCGCAGCTGAGGCGGCGGGGGCGGGGGCGGAGGTCCCGGCGCCTTCGTGGGCTTGGTCACCGGAGCGTGCGTCGTCGTGGGTGAGGAAGGGCTCGATCCGGGGACACGCGTCACCGGTCGCGCGGTCGGTCCGGTGGTGGCGACCGCCGTCGGCGAGGTTGCGGACGGCTTGGGGGTTCCCGGCTTCCGGGGCTGTGGCCGGGCGATGACTCCCGGCGCCGCCGGGCCCGCCACGACGGCGGGCAGCGGAGGAGCGGTGTCAGGGATGGCATCCGACACGCTCACCAGCGCCGGCACGGCCGTCGCGGCGACGACCACGCTGCCGACGAGGCTGACACTGGCGGTGGCCCAACCGGTGACGAGCACCGGGATGCCGATCCTGCGTGCGCGCCGGACCGGTTGCTCGATGGCGAGGTAGGACGCGGTGGCCAAGGCGACCGTCGCGACGACGCGCAGGCTCAGCAGCGGCCAGGTGGACAGACCGGTGCGCCGCTGGGTCAGCCAGAGGAACACCGGCCAGTGGTAGAGGTACCCGCCGTAGGAGATCCTCCCGAGCCACACGAGCGGCGGGATGGACAGCGCGCGCCCGACGAGACTGCGCTGCTGGCTGGCTGCGGTGATGACGAACGCGGTCAGCAGCGCGGTGAGCAGGAAGCCCCCGCGGTAGAGGTGGCTGTCGTACTGCCCCAACCCGTGCATCAGCAGCCCGAGCCCGACGAGCGCACCCACCGCGAGCACATCGGCCAAGCCGGTCACCCAGCGCTTGAGCTCGCGCAGCCCGAGGCGGCCCAGCAGCGCCAACGCGAGCAGCGCACCCACCAGCGGCTCAGCAACCCGGGCATCAGTCCCGAAGTAGGAGCGCGTCGTGGAGCCGTGGCCGAACATGGCCGCGCACACCCAGGTGGAGGCAGCGGCGGCGGCCAGCAGCACCAGCGCCAGCACCCACCGACGCGTCTTCGCCTTACGCCCCAGGCACAGCAGGAGAAGTCCGGGCAGCAGGAGGTAGAACTGCTCCTCGATCGCCAGCGACCACATGTGCTGGAAGGGGGAGGGCGCGGAGAAGATGGCCGCGTAGGACTGCCCGCTCGCCACGAAGCGCCAGTTGGCGACCCACGTCGCGGTCGCGGCAGCGTCGCCGGCGATCCCGCCACTGTGAGCGATGCTGCCCGTGAACAACATCGCGGCGACGACGGCGAACAGAACGAGTACGCCGGGCGCGAGTCGCTGGGCCCTGCGCTGCCAGAACTTCCGGAGCCGGATCGCTCCGGTGGCCTCCCTTTCGCGCACGAGCAAGGAGGTGATGAGGAACCCCGAGAGCGTGAAGAACACAGTGACGCCGAGGAAGCCGCCACGCGCCCACGGGAATGCCGAGTGGTAGAGCAGGATCGCGATCAGCGACAGGGCACGCAGGCCATCGAGGCCGGGCAGGTAGCGCAGCCCGCGACCGTGGTCAGCCCCGGAAGCCGGCACCTCACACCCCTCCCGGTCGCTGCTTCGCGTCACGCCGATCACATCTTCTTCTACGAACCGCACGGGCAATCGTCACCGAAATCGCGCTATTCCGTAGCGACTTTGCCCAATTGGTGGGACATCGAGAAAGTTGCCGGAGACAACAAAGCCCGCGTTGTCCTGCATCCCCGCTGTCGGCACCGGAGCCGGTCAGGTTGAGCGACCCGCCGGCTCGCCTCCGAGGAACGCGTGGGGGTCCGCGCTGAAGCGATCCGCACAGCCCTGGCAGCAGAACACGTAGCTGACCCCGTCCACCTCCGCCCGCGCCCCCGGGTTCGAGGGGTCGACCGTCATCCCGCACACAGGGTCGGTTGCCGAGGCGCGGTCAGCGCCTGCATCGGGGTGCTCAGCCATGGGTTCGACGTACTCGCCGTGAGCGAACTTCATGGGGTCCTTGGCGAACTTGTCCTTGCACCGGTCTGAGCAGAAGTAGAAGGTCAGCCCCATGTGGCCGGCCGTGGCGGGCGCATTGGCCTTCTCGACCTGCATGCCGCAGACGACGTCCTTGGCATAGGCGCCGCCCTCGCCCTGCTCACGCGTGCGATAGAGCCTGAACACGACTGCCGCGACCACGGCGAAGGCGATGTTGAGGAACGCCGTGTAGTTCCAGTGGAACTGGGTCGCGGCGATCTCCTCTCTCCGATGGGGGAAGTCGATCCCGACGACGCGGAACAGGGCGTCGACCAGCAGACCGGCCGCGCTCATCACGAACCAGAAGGTGAAGAACAGCCGCGTGGCCAGCCGTCGGCCGTAGAACTTGCCGTAGA
>JAVEEJ010000029.1 GCA_030840515.1 Frankiaceae bacterium
GGGTCATCCCGCTCGCGCAGAGCTTCGACACCGCAGGGCCGATGGCCCGCACCGTCACCGACGCCGCATACCTGCTCCAGGCGATCAGCGGCCGCGACCCCAGGGACACGCCGTATCTCGAGGCTCCCGGCGGGCCTCCCGTTCGCCCCGACTATCCCGGCGCGCTCAAGCCTGGCGCGCTCAGAGGCGCCCGGCTCGGCTACAGCACGCAGGACGTGCCCTCGGGCCCCGGCGGCGCGCTCTACAACCAGGCTCTGGACGCGATGCGTAAGGCCGGCGCAACGCTGGTGGAGACCGACACGCTGGTGAACACGAGCCTGGTCGGCCTGACCGAGCTGTCGGCCATCTTCAACGAGTTCAAATACGGCCTCAACAACTACCTGGCCACAGAAGCCGGCCCCGGGCTCCCGGTGAAGACGATGAACGACGTGGTGCTCTACAACCAGCAGCACCCTGACAAGGTCAAGTACGGCCAGACCTACATCATCGCCTCCGACGCCCAGCCGGGTGTCTACGACGAGCCGTCAGCGATCGCAGAGCGGACCTCGACCATCGTCGCTGCCCGTCAGGCGATCGACAGCGTGCTGGTGGACAACAAGATCGACGCCTACCTCACTCCGGGGTCGTCGTACGCGAACATCGGAGCGGCCGCGGGCTACCCGACGGTGATCGTCCCCGCGGGGCTGGCCGGGGCCACTCCGATGGGGATCGGCTTCCTCGGGCACGCCTGGACCGAGCGCTCCCTGCTCGCCATGGCCTACGACTACGAGCGCGTGTCGCACCGGCGCGTGCCGGCCACGCAGGCCAACCCGGTGCTGCTCGACGGCCACTGCTGAGGCATCGGCGCAGGTCACACGCGGCGGCGGGCGGTTGCCGCGTCAGGAAGTCTGAATGCGGCAGGATTCTGTCGTGGCGTGGACCCTGACAGTGCGTGCGCAGGCGATCGTCGCCGTGCTCTCTGCGGGTGTGCTTGCGGTGGGCGTGGCGACGGTGGTCCAGCGCTCGGGTGAGACCTCGGATCAGGGGCGCTCGGCCACGCCGACGTCACCCCCGGCGGTGGGTGAGAGCACCCCGCCGGCCGACATCGGGGCAACCCCGACGCCGACGGCAACGCCGACCGTGCCGACCGTGACGCCCACCACCGAACCCGGCGGCACTGACGGCAATGACGGTGCGGGGAGCGGTGGTTCCGGCTCGGGTTCCGGGGGCTCCGGCGGTGGGCAGCCCCCGGGCTTCAAGCCGAAGGACGGCTGGCCTGACATCCACGGCGTCGTGACCGATGCGAACGGCAAGCCGCTCGTCGGGATCTACATCACCACCGAGTCCAACGTCAGCGACGGCTGGGTCCGGGAGGCCGGAACGGTCACCGACACACATGGGCGCTTCCGTCTTCGGTGCCAAACCGATGCGCAGGCGCACGTCGCGTGGCGCGGCGTCTTCGTCAGCGTGTTCCCGGTCTCTGGGGCCGCTCCGGCCGGTCTTCCCGACGGAGCCTGGCGCCGGATCACGCCGGAGTGCGGCCTGGCCGACGACCCGGATGTGACCGTGGTGCTCCCCCGCGGCGCTGACGTGGTGGGCACGCTGCTCGACCAGAACGGCGAACCTGACGTGGGCACTCACAACCGGATCGGCGTGCACTGCGACGGGTTGCCGCACGGCTTCATCCAAGGCTGGGCACCGCAGGTCTCCTTCGCTGTGGACCCGGCCACGGCGCGCTTCCGCGTCTACGGGCTCGACACCGACCACTGCGACCTGGGCGTCATCGCGCCGGACGGCACGCGCACCAAGCTGACCGAGAGCATCGCGGTCACGGAGGGCACGACCGTTCACCAGGACGTGCGCGAGACCTAGCGGCTCGCGCGGTTACTTCACGCGGTGACGAGCGAGGCGACGAGTACGACGTTCAGCCCCGTGACCAGAGCCGCGGTGACGATTCCCGCGGCGGTCGTGCGCCGCCGGCTGACGAAGCCGCCCATGACGTCGCGTCGTCGAGTGAGCAGGACGAGCGGCCACAGCGCGAACGGGATGCCGAAGCTGAGCACCACCTGCGAGAGCACCAAGGCCCGAGTGGGGTCGATCCCCACCCCCACCACCAGGATCGCGGGGACGAGGGTGATCAGACGCCGTGCCAGCAAAGGGATCTGACGCTGCAGGAAGCCGGACAGCACGACCGCGCCGGCGTAGGTCCCGACCGAGGACGAGGCGAAGCCCGAGGCGAGCAACGCCAGAGCGAAGAGCAACGAGGCGGTAGACCCGAGCGCGGCCCCCAGGGCGTCGTGGGCGTCCGTCAAGGACTCGACACCTTGACCGCGCAGCGACCCGGCCGCGACGACCAGCATCGCCAGGTTGACCGCCCCGGCCACTGCCATCGCGACGACCACGTCGATCCGCACCACACGCAGCAGCCGCCGCTTGGGCCCGTCGGCCAACCGCTCTCCGTAGCGGTCCCGCACCAGTGCCGAGTGCAGGTAGACGACGTGCGGCATGACGGTTGCCCCGAGCATCCCGACGGCCAGCAGCAGCGAGTCCCGCCCGTCGAAGCGCGGCGCCAGCCCAGCACCGAGGCTCGCCGCGTCGACCCCGCCGGCGATCGTCGAGTAGAGGAAGCCCAGCAGCACCACCGCGAGCAGCGCGATGACGACGTGCTCATAGCGGCGCTGCCCGCGCTCGCTCTGGATGGCGAGCAGGGCGACGGTCACGACGCCGGTGATGAGCGCACCGACCAGAAGCGGCACCCCGAACAGCAGCTGGAGCGCGATCGCTCCACCGAGGACCTCGGCGAGGTCGGTGGCGATCGCGACCAGCTCAGCCTGCACCCACAGCCCCCAGACGACGAGACGCGGGTAGCGGTCGCGGCAGACCTGGGGCAGCGACTGACCGGTCGCCAGCCCCAGCTTGGCGGACAGGTACTGCACCAGCATCGCGAGCGCGTTGGCCGCGACCACCACCCACACGAGCAGGTAGCCGAACTTCGCGCCGGCCGCTGTGTTGGTGGCGAAGTTGCCGGGATCGACGTAGGCCACCGCAGCCACGAAGGCCGGGCCGAGCAGCCCCACCGTGCGCCGGAACCGGCTCCAGGCATCCCCGAGCCCCAGAGCAGGTGCGGCGTCACGCGGTTGCAGCACCAGGCGCTCTCAACCAGCGGACGCAGCGGCGAAGGCGACGGCGTCCTCGGCCGCGAAGGTGTCCTCGAGCTCTTCGCTCGTCGCGTCGGCATCGATCTGGCTCACCGGCACACCGCGCGCGGCTTGGATCGCTCCGAGCCGGCGTCCGGCGCGGTCCCCGGCGTAGCCGACCAGCTCGTCCATCCCCATCCCGAAGGGCGGGTTGGCGGGGTCGAAGCGCGAGAGCGCACTCGTGATCTGCGTGATGGCGTGGGGGAGCAGCTCCTGCATCCGGTCCTCGACCACCTGCCAGTTGCTGTCGTCCGCAGCCACGTGACGGCGGCAGGTGAACGTGCCCCACGCCATGTGCCGCCGTTCGTCGTCACCGATGAGCTTCACGACCTGCTGCATGCCGGGCAGGATGCCCCGCGCCTTGCAGACCTTCTGCCAGGCGTAGTAGCCGGTGAGGGCGAGCGTGCCCTCCACGACATGGTTGTAGGTGACGCTGGCCCGCACCTGTGCCGCGGGCGAGGCGTCGGTCTCGAGCGCGCGCAGTGACTCCGGCAGGGCCTCGTAGAAGATGGCTCGGTAGCCCGGGTTGTCCTCGACGTAGGAGTGCAGGTCCTGGGTCAGGCCGACTGCGTCCAGCCACAGCCGGAACACCTGCGTGTGCTTGGCCTCCTCGTAGGTGAACTGGGTCAGGTACATCTCGTCGCCCAGCCGGCCCTCAGTGGCCATCGCCTTCATGAACGGCTGCAGGTCCTGGGTTACCGCCTCCTCACCCGCGATGAACTGCGCGCACAGCAACGTGGCGCCCTCACGCTCCTCGGCAGTAAGCGACTTCCAGTCCTCGACGTCCTGGCTGAAGTCGATGTCCATCGGATCCCAGTGCCGGGCGTTGCCCTTGATGAACAGGCGCAGCGGGAACGAGTCCCAGTTGAGGCCGCCCTTCGACAGTGACGCGAACCCCGTGCGGTGCAGGGGATTCTGTGTCGTCGCTGAGTCGGCAGTGGTGCTCATCGGCGGACCTTCTTCCTGGTCGGCTCGGGGGCCCCGAGCAGTCGAGCGGCAACGAGCGCGATGTCGGCGGCGACCTGATCGGTGGGCGCCAGCGGGAGCACGAGGTGACTGACGACGAGCCGGGCGACCGCGTCGCAGGCAAGGGCGGCGTGAGGTCCGTCGTACTCGGGCCACCTGGTCGTCAGCGCCTCAGCGAGACGTTCGCGCACTGCCAGGAGCACCGGCTCACCGCGACTGGTGACGAGCGGGAGCAGCGCGTCGTCGCCGTGGACGACGGCTTTGACGAGCGGGTCGTCGTTCGCCGCGCGGAGGGCGAAGGACACGGCGGCGAGTACGGCGGCGTGTGGGTCGGCCGCGGCGGCGAGGGCTTCGTCCACTCCATCGCAGAAGCGGGCGGTCTCGCGCAGCGCGAGCGCCGTGACCAGACGGCCCTTGTCGCCGAACTCGTTGTAGACGGTCTGCCGTGACACCCCGACGCGCCCCGCGACGCCGCCTACGGTCAGCCCGGCCCAGCCGCCGTCCACGAGGAGCTGCGCGGTCGCATCCAGCAGCTGGTCACGCAGTGAGGCCTTGGCCCGGTCGAGGTAGCGCATGTCAGGCACTCTTTACAACCTCTAACATCCTGTCAAGTTCTCAGACGTTTCGATCCTCTCTGTCCACACATCGCGCGTTAGCCTGCGCCTCATGAGCGGCGGGTTGGTCGAGCGTGAGACGCAGCTCTCCTCGCTGCGGGAGGCGTTCGGCTGTGCCGAGCGTCAGCAGGGCCGGCTGGTGCTGCTGGCCGGCGAGCCGGGCGCGGGCAAGACGGTGCTGGCGGAGGCCCTCGCGGCCGAGGTCTCGGGTCGGGCGCGTGTGCTGCGTTCGGTGTCACAGGACACGACCAGTCCCATCCCTCTAGGGATCCTGCGCGACGCTGCGATCCAGCTCGGGGATGAGCTGCGTGCTGCGGTGCGCGCAGGTGGCGAGCGACACGACATCTTTGAGCAGCTCCTCGCCGAGGTGGGGTCGCATCGGACTCCGACCCTGTGGCTGGTCGACGACCTTCAGTGGGCGGACGAGGCATCCCTCGACCTGTTGCGCTTCATCGCGCGCCGGCTGCTCGGCCTGCCGATCGTGGTGGTCTGCACCTATCGGGACACGGAGGTCGGCCCTGCACTGCGGGCGCTTCTCGGCGAGCTTGCGACCGTGCGCGACGTCAGGCGTCTCCAGGTGCCTCCGTTGTCCGCGACCGCCGTGACGCTGCTGGCCCCAGATGTGCAACCGGAGCAGGCCAAAGCGCTGCATGCGCGTAGCGGCGGCAACGCCTTCTTCCTGAGCGAGCTCCTCCGCGGGGCCAACGACGGCTACAGCGGGGTGCACGACCTCGTCCTGGGCCGCATTGGCCGGCTCGGGTCGAGCGCTGGCG
Source organism: Frankiaceae bacterium (assembly GCA_030840515.1). Taxonomy (GTDB): domain Bacteria; phylum Actinomycetota; class Actinomycetes; order JAVEEJ01; family JAVEEJ01; genus JAVEEJ01. The sequence goes on from JAVEEJ010000029.1 coordinate 5,530, forward strand.
AGCTCGTGGAGGTCGTCGCGGTCGTCGGGGACCCAGCTGCCCTAGCACTTCTCGCGCAGCTGCGACCGGGCGTGGACGGACTGGACGAGCTGGTGGCCGCGGGTCTGCTCGTCGAGCGGGATCCGGGCCAGGTGGGCTTCCGGCACGACATCGTGCGCGAGGCAGTGCTTTCCGTGTTGGCTCCGCACCGGCGAGCCGAGCTGCACCGCCGACTGCTCGGTCTGCTCGGCCCGGATGCGGAGCCGGCGGTCGTCGTGCGGCATGCCGTGGGTGCAGGCGACCGGGCTGCCGTCGCGCAGTGGGCGGTGCTCGCCGCGGAGCGCAGCGCGGCAGCCGGCGCGCACGGCAACGAGGCGGAGATGCTGGCACTCGCAGCAGCCTCGATCGACGACGACGACACAAAGGCTCGCCTCATCTGCCGGCAAGGTGTGGCGCTCTCGCACGCCAGCGACCTGGATGCCGCGCTCGGGGTCCTCGAGGCAGCCGAATCATGGCGCTGTGAGCCCGCGACCGAGGTCGAGCGGTTGGCCGCCTTGGCGCGAATCCACGGCCTGCGCCTGAACGGTGACCGTGCGCGCGAGTGCCTCGACCTTGCCTTGCTGCGGGCAGAGCAGATTCCCTTGCTGGAAAGGCCCTTTGCTCCCTACGCCGCCGCTGCTGGGCTGGCCATGCTGCGGCGCGACAGGCCCAGTGCGGAGCGGTTCGGCCAGACGGCCCTGGAGCTCGCTCACGCACGTGGCGACGAGGTCGCCTGTGCCGACGTCCGGGTAACCCTTGCGAGCGTCGGGTTGAACGACACGGGCGACGCCGGTCCGCTGGAGAAGGCCGCCGAGGAGGCACACGCGATCGGGGCGCACCGTGTCGAGCTGCGCGCGCGCAACAACCTTGGTAGTGGACTCAGCACCCATGGCCGTCTCGCAGAGGCCCTTGCGGCGCTCGATCGTGCAGTGCTGCTCTGCGCGCGCCGGGACGAGGACGAGGTGCTCGGTCGGCTCACGGTCTCGCGTGCGATGACACTGCTCGAGCTGGGCAGGTACGACGAGGCCATCAACACTGCTCGCCAGCTGCTCGCCGACCCTCGACAGGAGTGGCGTGGCGGCCCAGCCGGAATCACAGCGTGTGCCCTGGCCAGGATGGGACAGCCGGTGCCGGAGGGCTTGCTCGAGACGGAGCTGCGCAACGGCCGCGAGACCGCCGACATGGTGGTGCACACGATGGGGCTGGTGACTGCGGCGGAGGTCGCCTGGCTTGGGGGCGATGCCCACGACGAGCTGGTGCAGCTCGCCGCCCTGCACGCAGGAATGATCGAGGGGCAGGGATGGCTCAAGAGCGTGGCGGCAGGGTGGTCCGCGATGCTCGGCGGCGTTCGGCTCCAGCCCGGACTCGAGGGCATGTTCGCCTTCGCGGCGATCGGTGACTTCTCCGCCGCGGCGGGGGCCTTCGCGGCAGCCGGCATGGTCTATCAGCAATCTCTGTGTCTGTATCGAGAAGGCAGCGTCGTCTCGCTCGAGGCAGCGCTCGAGATCCTGACCGGCATCGGGGCGGTGCCACTGGCTGACCGGGTGCGTGCAGCGCTCCGCGAGCGGGGAGTCACGCCGCGACGGCGGCGAGGAGCAGGCCTCGCCACCCAGGCGCATCCCGCGGGACTCACGGCGCGGGAAGCAGATGTGCTGCGGCTGCTGGCCACCGGTCTGCGCAACGCGGACATCGCCGAGCAGCTCGTCGTGTCACAGCGGACGGTCGACCACCACGTGAGCAGCGTGCTGCGCAAGCTCGGTGTGCAGTCCCGAGTCGGGGCGGTCCGAGCAGCCACCGCCCTTGGTGTGATCGAGCAAACCTAGGCATTTGCACCGATGTCGCGGTCATCCCGGCTGCCTACCGTCCGGCTCGCCAAGCAGACGACTGATCTGCCGGCGGGAGGTGGACACCATGAGGAACACGAAGCGAGCAACGGTGGTCGCGATGGGCGCCGGCGTGGCCATGCTGGGGGCTGTCGCGTTGTCATGGGCGCAGATCCCGGGTCCGGACGGCGTCATTCACAGCTGCTACACGCGGTCGAGCGGCGCGATCAGGATCCTCGACTCGACGCAGACCTGCAGCTCCAAGGAGACCAGCCTCAACTGGAACCAGTCCGGCCCCGTCGGCCCGACCGGGCCCAAGGGCGACGCCGGTGCCACGGGTGCGTCGGGCACGGCGGGTACTCCAGGTGCTGCGGGCACTCCCGGTCCCGCGGGCCCAGCCGGCCCGAAAGGCGACACGGGCGCACCAGGCCAGCAAGGACCGGCCGGACCGGCGGCAAAGGGCACGGTCGGGGGCGTTCTGGCTGCGAGGACTGAAGGGGTGGTCGGCTGCGACGGCTTCAGTCACACGGTGGCGGAGCTGCCCCTCCATCTCGACCAGCCGGCGGTCATCTGGGTCTCCGGCAGCCTCCAGACGGACAACGGAGACGGCGGGATCGGTCTGCACGAGCTGAGCAGCCGAGTCTCGGTGTCGCAGACGGGCGCGCCGGCCTACGCAGCCATGAGTGGCTATGAGCTGGAGGCGACCGAGGCCTCGGGCAGCACGTACCGCTCCGTTGCCAGCGGGTTGCTCACGACCCTCGGCGGCCAGGCGGCGACCATCCAGGCTGGTGACTGGACGCTCAACTGGAGCGGCGCAGCGACCTGCGACGGCTCGACGTCCTTCTGGGGCTCGCTGTCCTACCTCGCGCTGCCCGGGACGGCCGGCTGAGCCCAAGACGCGGCGGTGCGTCCACCGCCGTTCGCGACAGCGGCCCCGAGCTCACAGCTCGGGGCCGCTGTCGTGTGCGTCTGAGCGCGCAGGACCAAACCTAGGCATTTGCACCGATGTCGAGATCCCCGCGGCTGCCTACCGTCCGGCTCGCCAGGCAGACGACTGATCTGCCGGCGGGAGGTGGACAGATGTCAGATCTACGAGCAACTGCGAAGCGACTGGCTACATCCGGCGTCGCACTGGCTGGGCTGATCGCCGTGGTCGGCGGACTCGGCGTCGCGGAGGCGGCGACCGGCGGCACGTTGATCCTCGGGGCACGCAATGACGCAGGCGCCATCACGACGCTGACAGGCTCGGCTGGCACGCCATTGGGGCTGAACGCACCCAGCGGCTACGCGCCGCTCACGGTCAACAGCCCAACTCGCGTGACCAACCTCAACAGCGACTTGCTCGACGGCGTCGACTCCACGGCCCTCCAGCGCAGAGTTACCGGCGCTTGCTCGCTCACGGGGGTGGCGACGGTGGCGGTCGCGGGCGGCGTGGGATGCGCGGTCGCCCGGAGCTACGCGTTCCGCACGTCGTACTCGTGGACCATCCCCGTTGGTGTCCACATGCTTGACGTGACCGCCTGGGGTGGCGGCGGAGGCGGCGGCTCCTCCGGCACGACGCCGGGGGGCGGCGGGGCCGGCGCCAAGGTCGAAGAGCTGGTCTCGGTAAGCGCCGGTCAGGTACTGGCCATCACGGTCGGCGCCGGTGGGACCCCTGGTTCCAACGGAGGGACGACTTCCCTGAAGGTCTCCGCGACGAACACGCTCCTGCTCGAGACCGGCGGTGGTGGTGCCGGCGGCTCAGGGGGGACCGGCGCCTGCAGCAGCACTCGCGTATCCGGCGGATACGGCGGCGTATCAACACGACCGACCAGTGCGTCTGTGTGGCTGCTCGACCACCGCTTCGGCGAGGATGGGAACTCCGGGTACTGGGACTACTACTGCAGCGCAGTGCGGGGCTTCGGCGGCAACCGTGCTGAGCCGGGAGCCGGCGGGCTAGGAGGAGCCACTGGGGCGGCCGGGATGGCCTACATCCAGATCGTGGGCTGACTGCCACCGGCGACAGTCGCATGGAGCGCGTGACGCAGGCCCCGCCACCGGGGGTGGGGCGGGGCCTGCGGTCGCCGCCGGACCTGCTGCCAGGCGGCCCGGCGCGACGGACTACATGCGGCCGAAGCTCGCGGCGATCGCGCGCTCGGCGTCGGCGTAGTGCGACCCGGCCTGGCCGAGCAGCTGGCTGATGCCGTCGAGCGCCTGGTGCAGCTGACGGGCTCCGTCCTGCCACTGCCGGTAGAGCTCGGTGAAACGCTGCTGTGCGGTGCCCGCCCAGTCGCTGCCCAGCGGCGCCAACGTGCCGTCGAGGGAGCGCAGCTCGCGGTCGATCTGGCCGGCACTGCCGGAGACCCGGCTGGACAGGTGGGACAGCTGCTCAGGCGTGACGCGGAACCCCTGCATCTTCTTCTTCCCTTCGACGCGGGCCTCGAGTCGGCCCTGCACTGGTGTCGTCAGTGACGCTAGAGAGATCGGTGGGGACAACGCTGAGGTTGTCCACAGGTACGGTCGTGGGCCATGACCGAGCCGCTTCACCGCAACGCCCTGCGCGTGCAGCAAGCGCTTCAGGCCGTGGGCAGCCCGGGTCGAGTACGACGTCTCGACGCGAGCGCCGGGACAGCCGCTGAGGCCGCAGCCGCCCTAGGCGTCACCGTCGGCGCCATCGCGAAATCGCTTGTGTTTCAAGCGGATGAGCAGCCCGTGCTCGTCGTGATGAGCGGCTCGGACCGCCTCGACACCAAGCGACTCGCTGAGGCCGTCGGCGCGGCGCGGGTGAGACGACCGGACGCGGACGCGGTCAGGGCAGCGACCGGCTATCCCATCGGGGGCGTCAGCCCGGCCGGCCTACCCGAGGGACTACAGGTGCTGGTGGACCGGGGACTCGCAGCCTTCGACGTGGTGTGGGCCTCAGCGGGCACCCCTCACGACGTCTTCCCCACGAGCTTCGACGAGCTGCTCGCCATCACCGGCGGCGAGCCGACCGATGTGCGCGAGGGCTAGCTCTTGATGGTGCGCAGGTAGGTGTAGGCCGAGGACTTCGTCGTGGCGTAGTCGTAGGACGAGCCCCCGAGGCTCGTGGTGTCCTGAACCGCCTTGACGTAGTTCTTCCAGTCGGTGTCGGTGCACTCGTTGCCGATCCCGGCCACCGGATGGACGGCCGCCTTCGGATCCCCGAGGTCCTTGCGCAGGTAGTCGACGTTCGCCTTGGTGTAGGTGTAGGCGTTGCGCCACTTCGAGCCCGACGAGCGGTTGGTCCAGTAGTCCATCGGCTGCCACACGTCGTACATGCTCTTGAGCGAAGCCCAGGGGAAGCGTGGCCAGAAGCTCCTGTTGATCTCGTCGGTCACCACGGGCGGCATGACGATGCCGGCGAGCGGCAGCTGCGGAGCGTAGGCGCGCAGCTGCTTGCTGAGTGAGACGAGGCGTCGGCTGCGCTCATCGGCGTCCTTGACGCTGTTGCGCCACTCGACGTCGACCCCGACCGAGTCGAACCGCTCCTTGCCGACACGGAAGTCGACGGCAGCCTTGAGGTGGCGGTAGTCGTCGGCGACGTCGCCGAACAAGGGCAGGTACCAGGCCACCGCTCGCATGTGGTTCGCGTGGGCGCGGGTGAGGATCTTGCCGAGCGTGTCGGTCTCGATGAGGGCTGGGTTCTTCGACCCCCCCTTGGCCACCTGGATGTAGAGAGTGACGTTGCCGAGCTTCGCCATGTTGTCCATGGTCGCGGGCGTGATGACGGGGTGCCCCTTGGTGTAGGTCGAGGTCCAGTCATAGACGTCGACCCAGGTGCCGAGCCCCCTGTAGGCGGTCAGGTCGCTGCGCCCGGTCGGGGCAGGCGGAACGGGATCCGGCTTCGGCGGCGGGCAGGACAGCGGCGTGTTCGGGGGCAGCTCGGCCACGCAGGGTGGGGCCGAAGCCACGGCGGGCAGCGCTGCGGGCAGCAGCGCAGCAGCGGCCAAGAAGCCGGCAAGGCGGTGGCGCAACAACGGAGAGTCCCCCCGGGAGGTCGTGCAGCTGGGTGTGGAGCAGCTGGGCGTGGTGCAGTGACCGGTCAACGAGCGCGGATGGGGCGAGGGTACGGAACAAATCGGGCGCGGTCATCAGGTGAGCGCGATCGTCTTAGGCTGACCGGCATGTCGGCGCCCGAGCTCGTCGCCCTGCGGGAGCGGCTCACTGAGCTCGGCTCGATCCTGGTGGCCTTCTCCGGCGGAGCGGACTCCGCCTTCCTGCTGGCCGCCGCGGGGCGCGTTCTCGGGCCTGAGCGGGCAGCGGGGGCGACGGCCGTCTCGCCGGCGCTTCCTGCCGCTGAGCTCCGGGAAGCCGCCGAGTTCGCCGCCTCCCTCGGGCTCCGCCATGTGGCGGTGGAGACCGACGAGCTGGCGAGGGACGGGTACGTCGCCAACGCGGGAGACCGCTGCTACTTCTGCAAGTCCGAGCTGCTCGACGTCCTGACGCCGACAGCGAGGAAGCTGGGGTTGGCCCACGTGGCGACGGGGACCAACGCCGACGACGCCCGCGCCGGGTTCCGGCCGGGTATCGCCGCCGCTGCCGAGCGTGGAGCGGTGACGCCGCTGCTCGATGCCGGCATGACCAAGGCCCACGTTCGTGAGCACAGCCGCGAGTGGGGCCTGCGCACCTGGGACAAGCCTGCCGCTGCCTGCTTGTCGAGCCGCATCGCCTATGGGGTCACGATCACGCCGAGCCGGTTGATCCGGGTGGGGCGCGCCGAAGCGGCCCTGCGCGCCGCGATGACCTCGGCCGGGATGGCGGTGCGCGACCTGCGAGTGCGCGACCTCGGCGAGCGGGCCCGGGTCGAGGTGGACCGCGACCTCGTCCGTGAGCTCGGCGACCGCCCCGACGTACTCGCAGCCGTCGAGGGCTTCGATCAGGTCGAGGTGGATCCCCTCGGCTTCAGGTCCGGCGCGATGAACGAGCTGCTCGCCGAGCCGGAGCGGTATCGCTGAGGTCGGCTCAGCGCACCACGAGGCGGATGACGAGTGAGGGGTTGTCGCTGGCTCCGTCGACGACCAGGCCTACGGCACGGAAGTGGTCGGCCGTCTCGCTGTCGAGGCCCTGCAGCAGCTGCTCGAGGTTCGCGAATGCGACAACCTGCGGCGCGGACGGCAGCCCGCCGATGGCCTTGCGGAACAGGTCAGTGCCGGTGAGCCCACCGCTGCCGGTGAGCGCCTTCGCGTAGTCGGCGTCGGTCGACAAGGTCACGTCGCGGCCCTCGGTCTGGACCTCGAAGGGGTCACCGCCGTCAGCGGCGAGGCTGGCCAGCTTGTCCAGCACGCTCTTGGCCTTGCCGGCGTTCTCCGGGTGGGTGCGGACCCCGATCTGGTCGGTCTTCTTGTCATACGCCACGGCTGCCGAGTCACCGAGCACGGTCAGCACGTCGTCGGGGAACGACAAGCCCGTCTGGCGCTCCGCCTCGTGGATGCCGTCGGTGAACTCCTTGGAGAACGAGCTCTTGCTCAACACGTCGAACAGCGCCTTGACGCCTGGTCGAAGGTCGCCGGTCGCCACGCCGACGCTGGTCCCCGCCGGCATCTGGCGGATGTAGCGCGCGGCGTCCTTCGACCCCGTGAGCCGGGCCGACTTGGTGTCGTTGCCGAAGCTCTTCGCCTCGAGCTGCGCGACGTCGTCATTGACGCTCAAGCCGAGCGCGATGCGACCTCGCGGCTGCATCGAGGGGTCGAGCGAGGGCAGCGGCTCGGGTGACTTGGGGGTCAGCGTCGGGTTGGTCCCGAACAGCTCGGCGCGACAGGCCGCGGACAGTCCGGCGTAGGGGTCCTTCCCGGCGCTCGGCTTGAGCTCGCTCAACTCGGCGATGCAGGCCTCACTGGGACGGCCGGCCGCGGCGCTGAGGTCCCCGAAGCCGGGGAAGCGTCGCAGCAGCCCTCCGAACTGGCTGTAGAGCAGAGGAAAGGCCGCTCCGATGTCTGCCCAGGCCGTGACGACCGGGTGGCCGCGAAGCGCGTCGACGTCGTCGGCGTAGTGGCCGCTGGACTCGGCGAGCGAGCTCTTGGCGGCTGCGGCCACGGCTGCCTTGGCGTCGTCCATCGTGGGCGCGAGGACGACCCACTTCTCACCGAACGCATAGCCGCTGTCGCTGTCGGCTGTCGCCTTCTTCAGCGCGGCCTCAGCCTTGGCCTTGTCCTTGTAGCCGAGGATCGCGATCGGCTTGACCTTGTGGTCCCCGGTCTCGTAGGCCGCGAACGCGGCGGACTTGCCGAGCCAGGGCTTGATGTCGTGCTTGTAGCTCACTCCGGTGTCGCTGCTGTCCACGATCTCCGTGAGCAGCGTGTCCATCACGCTGCCGCTGTCGCCCTTGGAGGCGGTCGGGGACTTGGGGAAGCGCTTGGAGAACCGGTAGATGCCGAGCTTCTGCGACGCCGAGGGGTCGAGGTCGACCTGCAGCAGGGCGAAGGTCGACCCGGGGGCAGCCTCGGCAGGGTCGTCATCCCCGCCGCTGAGCAGGTGCACCGCGGTGAAGGTCCCGCCCGCCAGCAGGAGGCCGAGCACCGCGGCGAGGGCGACGACCAGCGAACGGCCGGTGCGGCGGTGAGGGCGGGCCGGGAGCGTGGTGGTCGCGCCGGGGGTCATGTCGAAGACCGCGGCGGTGGTCGTCAGATAGTCGGAGGGAGCCGCCGGCGGGCCTGGGGTCGCCTCGTGTGCACCGTCCGGAAAGTGGCCTTCCGGCTGCCCGGTGTCGTCCCCGGGGGGCTCGTCTGTCACGGTCGCCGAAGGTACAGGCACGAACTGCCTTGCGCGGCCCGTTAGCCTAGCCCGCGCGAGTGAATCACCATCCACCACGTCAGGGGTCCCAACGTGCCTACGGGCAAGGTCAAGTGGTACGACGCCGAGAAGGGCTTCGGCTTCATCAGCCGGGACGACGGCGGGGATGTCTACGTCCACAACACGGCGCTGCCGCCGGGGGTCCCGGCGCTGAAGCCGGGTGCCCGGGTGGAGTTCGGTGTCGCGGAGGGCAAGCGCGGGGAGCAGGCCCTGTCGCTCACGCTGCTCGACCCGCTGCCGTCCGTGGCCGCCGCTGCGCGGCGCTCCGCAGACGACCTCGCGATCATCGTCGAGGACCTCATCAAGCTGCTGGACAACGTCGGCAACGGACTGCGCCGCGGCCGCTACCCGGACAAGTCCTCAGCCGGCAAGGTCGCCTCGGTGCTGCGCGCCGTGGCTGACGACCTCGAGGCCTGAGCCCTCAGGGCGCCAACAGCATCGGGTCGAGGGCCGGCACCAGTCCGGCGGCTTCGGCGCGGGTGAGCAGCCCGCGCACGGCGTCGTAGCCCTCCTCGGCGAGGTCCTCGGTGCGCTCGTTGACGTAGAGACCGATGTGAGCGTCGACGACAGCCGGCGCCAGCTCCTGTGAGTGCGCGAGCACCCACGCGCGTGACTGCTCGGGATCGGCCCAGGCTGCACGCACCGATCCGCGGATCGCGTCGACGATCGGGGCGGGGTCAAGGGACCGTCGGGCCACGATCGCGCCGAGCGGGATGGCCAAGCCGGTCTCGTCCTCCCACCACGCGCCGAGGTCGGCGATGGCGGTCAGGCCGTGGTCGCGGTAGGTGAAGCGCGCTTCATGGATCACGAGCCCGGCATCGAAGCGGCCCTCGGCCACGGCGGGCATGATCTTCTCGAAGGGCAGTACCTCGATCTCGGCCACCCCGCGCTGCGCAGCCCACATGCGGAACAGCAGGTAGGCCGTGGTCCGCTCGCCGGGGACGGCCACCCGGGCACCCGCGAGGTCGGTGCGCCCCGTCGTCAGCACCAGTGGCCCGCACCCGCGGCCGACCGCTCCGCCGCAGGGCAGTAGCCGGTAGTCGCGCAGCAGCCAGGGCAGGGCGCCGTAGCTGACCTTCAGCACGTCGTTCTCGCCTCGTTCGGCCATCCCGTTGGCCTCGTCGACGTCCGCCCAGGTGACCTCCACGTCCGGCGCACCGTGCACCAATCCGTGGGCCCAGGCGTGGAAGACGAAGGTGTCATTGGGGCACGGCGAGATCACCAGCGACAGCGTCATGCCAGCACCACCGACGCCACCGAGCTGAGCCGGTCCAGCGCCTCGGTGATCGTCCACCCGGCGCGGTCCCGGGGCCCGATCGCGTTGCTGACGGTCCTCACCTCGAGGAACGGTACGCCGGCCAGGTGCGCGGCAGACGCGACGCCGAATCCCTCCATCGCCTCACCCACCGCATCCGGATAGGAGGTGCGCAGCCGACGGGCGGTGTCCGCCGTACCCGTCACCGTCCAGACCGTCAGCAGCTCACCGACTCTCGCGTCGGGAACGGCGGCGCGGGCCCGCTCGAGAAGCGCAGGGTCGGCAGGGAGGCGAGTGCGGATGAGGTCGAGTACGACGACCTCGCCGTCACACTCGGCCCCGAGGTCGGCCGCGACCGCGGCGGTGCCGAGCAGGGTTCCGGTCGCGGCCTCGAACGCACCGGCTATCCCCATCGAGAACACCGCGTCGTGGCCTCGCAGCGTCTGCGCCGTCACCGCGGCGGCAGCCACAGGGCCGACGCCCGCCGCCACCACCTCCGCATCGGGGTGGCCCCGCAGCACGGCGTCGCGCTCCGCCGCCACCGCGACGACGACAAGCGCGCGGGGGCTCACAACCGGCGAGGCTACCCGGGGGCTTGAGCCGTTCCTTGCCGCGAGCCGCGACGGAGGCGGGTCGCAACGAGTGCGGCGCCGAGGCCAAGGGCGCCGAGCCCCAACCCAGCTCCGGCCCGCAGCGGCAGAGCCGTGCCGATACCCCCGCCGATCACCCAGGCAAGCTGCAGCACCGTCTCGCTGCGGCCGAACACCGACGTGCGCACCTCGTCAGGCACGGCCCGCTGGATGGTGGCGTCGAGCGCGAGCTTGCCCATCGCGGCCGCCGCCCCTGCTGTGGTGCCGATGACCATCACGGTGAGCAGTGCGGGGGCGATCGCCCCCAGGGCCGCCGTACCCGTCACCGCCGCTAACGCGATCCCGAGGATGCGCTCCGCGGGCTGGGTGCGAAGCCGCGCTCCGAGGGTGGTGCCCGCGGCTCCACCGAGCGCCGCGGCACCGGCGACGAGGCCCACCTCCACCGTCGCCGGGAGCCCGCCGAACGGATGGGAGCGCAGCAGGAACGCGAGGAAGAGGGTGAGGAAGCCGGTCCAGGCCCGCAGCGCGGCGACCTGACGGAGCGCCTGCGCCACCTCCCGGCCGATGCCCCGGCTCGGGCGCCGCGGTGGTGTCTCCCCGGTGCCTTGTTCCTGGGTCCACCAGGCCCGGGTGGGCCGCCCTTCAACGTCGACGGCGGTGGGCGCACCGAGTCGGCGCTCGCCCTCCGCCGAGTCCACGGCGGTCGGCAGCCGAAGCGCGAGTACCGCCGCCACGAGGCACACGCAGGTTGCGAGGCGCAGTGACCATGACGGGCTGGCCACAGCCACCAGCGCGCCGCCGATCGGCGCGGCGAGGGCAGCCGCGATCAAGCCAGCGAGGCTGACTCGCGCATTCGCCCTCACCAGTCCCGTGCCGCGGGGAAGCAGCCGGGGGACCGCGGCGGAGCGGGTGATGCCGTAGGCACGTGAGAGCACCAGGATCCCGAAGGCTGCCGGATAGAGCCTCAGTGCGTCGCCGTGGTCGAGCGCACTGGCCAGGACCCAAGCCAGCACCCCGCGCCCGGCGAGAGTCGCGGCCATCGCGTAGCGCCGGCCGTGGCGGAAGCGGTCGAGCACCGGGCCGACGACCGGCGCCAGCAGCGCGAAGGGAGCCATGGTGGTGAGGAGGTAGAGACCGACCCGACCGCGGGCCTCCCCGACCGGTACGGCGAAGAACAGCGAGCCGGCGAGCGAGATCGCGACCAGTGCATCAGCCGCGGCCTGCACCCCGTGCAGCTCGATCAGCTCGGCCAGCCCGCTCTCGCCTGCACCACCCGACCGCACCGCTCGTCGGGTGCGGTCGACCAGCCGTCGGAGGGCGGCACGAAGTCGCGCCGTACCCGTTCCTCGACCAGCACCGGCGTCGGTCACGGGGCCATCCTCACCCTCCGGCTGCCCGAGCGGCTGTGATGCGAGAGGATGCGTGTCGTGACCACCGACACCGACACGCCGCTGGATGACGTGTGCGCCGCTGCCGTCGACCTGGCCCGCGACGCGCTGCTGGCTGAGGTCGGTGCGGAGCCGGTCGGGGACTACCTCGGCGTCGAGCCGACCACCGAGCTGATGGTCAGCCACCGCTTCGCCACCACGGAGAAGGGCTACCAGGGCTGGGCCTGGGACGTGTCCGTGGTGCGTGCGCCCGACTCCAACGACGTCACGGTCGCCGAGATCGTGCTGCTGCCCGGGGAGTCCGCGCTGCTGCCTCCGCCGTGGGTGCCGTGGAGTGAGCGACTACGCCCGGGGGACCTCGGCGTCGGCGACCTGCTGCCGACATCCGCCGATGACGATCGCCTGGTGCCCGGGTACGTCGACCTCGATGACGATGAGGCCGATGACATCGCCGACCTTCACTGGGAGCTCGGCCTCGGTCGCCCGCGCGTGCTCTCAGCGCTGGGGCGTGACGACGCGACCGACCGCTGGTACGAAGGCGACGGTGGCCCGGGCGCGCCGATCGCCAAGGCCGCTCCGGCCACCTGCTCGACGTGCGGGTTCTGGTTGACGCTGTCGGGTTCCCTGGGCCGGGTCTTCGGTGCCTGCTCCAACGAGTACGCGCCCGACGACCGAAGCGTCGTGTCCGGGGACCACGGCTGTGGTGCTCACTCCGAGGCCATCGTCATCGCCCCCGCGGAGCCCGTGCTCACTGCCGTCACTGTCATCGACGACGACGAGATCGAGCCGCTGTCGGTCTCGCACGAACCCGGTTCTGTTGAGGGCGACGCGGCGGAGCCACTCGGCCACAGCTAGCCCGCTTCTCCCGTCACACCCAACGGCGGGTCGCCCACTGCTCCCCGGTCCAGGGCGTGCGGGACCAGCTCAGCTCGAGAGCGCCGGGCGAAGACTCGATGACCTGACCGAAGACAGTCGCGTAGACGAGGTCGCCGAGCTCGTGACGCACGACCAAGGCGGCGGGGTCATCCTGGGGTTGCTGTCGCGCGACGATCGCCCGCCACTCGTCGGGGTCGGCGTGCGAGGCGAAGGCCTCCAGGAAGCGCGCGGCCTTGCCGTCCTCCGCGCCGCCCGAGGTCACCATGCGAGTGCCGGGTTCGAGTGCGGCCGACGTCAGGTGGGTGCCGTCGAAGTGCCACTCGGTGTGTGAATCCGGGGCGGCGAGGACCAGGGCGAAGCTGGCCATGCCCTGATAGTCGACGTACTCGGGCCACTCCGCGCCGTGCGCTGCGGCGAGCAGCGGCAGCACGCCGCGTGAGGGCGCGCCCGGCTCCGCTACGCGACGCTGGGGTCTGTTGAGCACCAGCGCTGTGGCGCCCGACGCGATGTCGCTGACGCACCAGCTGCCGCCCGCACTGCGGTCACGCCCACCGACCACCGCCGGGTAGTCGGGCCACCACTCGTCCGGGTCGTCGAACGGGCGCCCCGTGAGCTCGTCGCGCAGCGCGAGGATGAGCAAGGGGTGGTCCGGCTCCCACTGCACCACCACGGTGCACATGCGGCGATCAGCCCGTCGCGGTGGCGGCGTCCCGCGCGATCGCGTTGCGCCGGCGCACGCAGTAGTACACGCCGAGCAGGCCGAGCAGGAAGCCGCTCAAGCAGGTCCACGCAACCTCCGCGTCGGCCACGAACGGGGTGATAGCGGACGCGACGGCGAAGAGGGCCGTGCCGGCGGCAACGCTGCGCACGCCATCGTCATCGATGGGGATGGGGATCTCGGCTTCGTCCTCGACGTGCACAACCCGAGACTAGCGACGGCGCGTCACGGGCGGTCGGCGTACTCGGCTTGGCACGCTTGGCTCATGGCGACCAGACTCGATGGCTACTTCAAGATCTCCGAGCGCGGCTCCACGGTCCAGCGCGAGGTGCGCGGAGGACTGGCCACGTTCTTCACGATGGCCTACATCGTCGTGCTCAACCCGCTCATCATCGGCACGGTGCCGGACGCGGACGGGCGGGTGCTCGGCATTCCGACGGTGGCGGCGGTCACCGCCCTGGTCGCCGCCGTGATGACCATTCTCATGGGCGTGGTGGGGCGTTATCCGTTCGCGCTCGCGACGGGGCTGGGGCTCAACGCGTTCGTGACCTACTCCATCGCGTCGGAGATGAGCTGGGCCGATGCGATGGGTCTCGTCGTGCTCGAGGGCCTGATCATCGCCGTGCTGGTGCTCACCGGATTCCGGGTCGCTGTCTTCAACGCGATCCCCACGCAGCTCAAGACCGCGATCAGCGTGGGAATCGGACTGTTCATCGCCCTCATCGGGTTGGTGGACGCGGGTTTCGTTCGCCGCACCGGCGCCGGCCCCGTGCCGGTCGAGCTCGGCATAGCCGGTGACCTCAAAGGCTGGCCGATCACGGTGTTCGCGTTCGGTCTCCTGCTGACCGGTGTTCTCGTCGCGCGTCGTACTCGCGGAGCCATCCTGCTCGGCATCGTCATCACCACGATCTTCGCCATCATCGTCGAGGCGATCGCGGATGAAGGGCCGTCGTTCATCCCCCCGGACAAGGTGAATCCGTCCGGGTGGCAGCTCAACGTGCCCAAGCTGCCGGATGACTACTTCGGCTCGCCCGACCTCGGCCTGCTCGGGCACTTCTCGTTGTTCGGAGGCTTTCAGCGGGTCGGGATCGTCGCGGCGGTTCTCCTCGTGTTCACGCTGATGCTCGCTGACTTCTTCGACACCATGGGCACCGTCGTCGGGGTCGGGCAGGAAGCCGGACTTGTGGACGCCGAGGGTCGCCTGCCAGGGGTGGAGCGGGTGCTGTTCGTGGACTCACTCGCGGCTGCTGCCGGCGGCGCGGCCTCGGCGTCGTCCAACACCACCTACATCGAGTCAGCAGCCGGTGTGGGCGAGGGCGCCCGAACCGGCCTGGCCTCCGTGGTCACGGGCGGCTTGTTCGTCATTGCGCTCTTCTTCACGCCACTGGTGTCGATCGTGCCCTTCGAGGCCGCCTCGCCTGCGCTGGTGATCGTCGGGTTCCTGCTCATCACGCAGGTGAAGAACATCGACTTCGACGACTACGCCATCGCGATCCCGGCGTTCCTCACGATCGTCCTGATGCCCTTCACGTACTCGATCACCAACGGGATCGGCGCGGGCTTCATCTCCTACGCCGTGATCAAGGCGACGCAGGGGCGGGCGCGGGAGGTTCACCCGCTGCTGTGGCTGGTGTCGGTTCTCTTCGTCGTCTACTTCGCCATCGACCCGATCCAGCGCGCGCTGGGCGTCCACTAGGGGGCCAACGCGCCTGGGTCTCGGCGACAGTGAGCGTCCCGGGAGGTTGGTGAGCGTGCGGGACGGGGTCCGCTTGTCGCGATCTTGATGCGCTGGGGGAGCCATTGAGCGCGGGGATGCAGCAAGATCGCGTCGGCCCCCGGGAGACGCCGGCGATCTTGATGCGTTGGGGGAGTCAGTGAGCGTGCGGTTGCATCAAGATCGCCTAGGTGTCTGGGAAACGCGGAACGGGAAGCGCTGCTACCCCGACCAGCCCGCGCTCCGAAGCGTCGTCCGCAGCACCGCGGCGACCCGGTCGGGTGTCCGACGTACCGCCCAGGAGCTGAACTCGAGCATGCGTCGGCCACGGGAGACCACGTCGTTCTTGCGGTCCATGTCCGACTCCCGCTGACGGAACTCGAAGTGGTGCCAGCCATGAATCTCGGCGCTGAAGTTGTAGCCGTCGAAGTCCGAATCGAGGTAGTAGCGCCCGTCGGCGCCGAGAACCCTCCGCTGACGGGTGGGCTCCGGGAATCCGTGTCGTCGGATGATGAGCGCGAATTCCTTCTCGGGAAGGGACTGGATGCCTCCCTCGAAATCTGCCGCGACCTCCGCGACCAGGGCTGCGTGACGGCAGCGCGGCTTGGGCCCGAGTGCGTCTCGCAAGCTCGCCGGCGTCACGGCCTTGCGCTGCAGCGCGCGCGCGACCAGGGCCCGCGCCTCTGGCGCCGCTGTGACGTCGGCCAACGCTCGCAGGAGGGCGTGCGAGCAAGTGAGGCGTAACAGCCACTTGTCCTCGGTCACCTTGCTCTCGAGTTCGCTGATCCATCTGAAGGTGACACCCGGTATCAAGCTCGGACGAGCTCCCAGTGGCAGCGCGATCTGCGGCTTCGCGGGCCGCTCCGCGACGTCCACCAGGTGCAGCACGCTGAGCCCGTCGACGGCGGCCCGACCCGGCGCTTTGCTCAGCACGGCCACCGCGAGCCGCTCTTCCCAGCTGGGCGGACCGTTGTGCAGGACGACCACGCCGCAGACGCTTCGCCAGCGCCTGGCCTTCAACTCCCGCCAGACGCGCTGCTCTCCATAGCGTTGAACCGCTTCGGCCCGGCGCATGACCATCGGTGTCATCTGCCGAGTGCAAACGTCGGCGGCCGCTGCGTGGTCCGGGGACCACCGATCTGTGGAGAGCCGTTGCCGCCGTCCACAGTGGATCTTGATGCGCCGGGGGAGCCATTGAGCGCGGGGATGCATCAAGATCGCGTCGGTGCTCCGGAAGATCGCCGGGGGGTTCGTCCGGAATGCCAGCGTGGCGGATGCTCACTGTCGAGCGGAGCCTCACCCGGCACTTTCGTTAGGACGGCTAATGAGTTAGACTAACG
Source organism: Frankiaceae bacterium (assembly GCA_030840515.1). GTDB lineage: Bacteria > Actinomycetota > Actinomycetes > JAVEEJ01 > JAVEEJ01 > JAVEEJ01. The sequence goes on from JAVEEJ010000029.1 coordinate 22,041, forward strand.
ACATGCCGCCGACCCAGACCAATGCCGATCTCGCGGTAGCCGGTGAGCTCCGGCTCGCGGTGATGCGCCTGGCCCGCCGGCTCCGCCGCGAGCGGTCCAGCGGCGACGACCTGTCGCTCACTCAGCTCGGCACACTCAGCACGCTCGAGCTGCACGGCCAGCTGACCCTCAAGGAGCTGGCCGCCCACGAGCGGGTCCAGCCCCCCTCGATGACCAAGACCGTGGCGCACCTCGAGGAGAAGGGCCTGGTGACGCGTACGGCGGACCCGACGGACGGCCGCCAGGTGCTGATCGCGCTGACCCAGGCCGCCACCCTGCTCCTCAAGGAGGACCGCAAGCGTCGCGACGCCTGGTTGGCCCAGCGGCTGCGGCACCTCAGCAGCGACGAGATCGACATCTTGCGCGCCGCCGCCCCGATCCTGGAAAGGCTCCGCCAGCAGTGAGCCCGACGTTCCGCAGCCTGCGCAACCGCAACTACCGGCTCTTCGCCGGCGGGCAGGTCGTGAGCCTCACCGGCTCCTGGATGCAGATGGTCGCCCAGGGCTGGCTCGCGCTTCGCCTCACCCACGACTCCGGCGCCGCGCTCGGCATCGTCGCTGCCCTGCAGACGCTGCCCATGCTGCTGTTCGGGCTCTGGGGTGGCCTGATCGCCGACCGCTACCGCAAGCGCCGCGTGCTGATCGGCGCGATGGCCATGGAGGGTCTGCTCGCCCTCGTGCTCGGCGTACTCGACACCACCGGCGTCGTCGCCTACTGGCACGTGCTGGTGCTCGCCTTCCTCATGGGCCTGGTACAGGTGGTCGAGACCCCGGCGCGGCAGGCCTTCGTCATCGAGATGGTCGGTCCGGACGACGTGCCCAATGCCGTGGGACTCAACAGCGCGACGTTCAACATCGCGCGGGTCTTCGGACCGGTGGTGGCCGGTCTCATGGTCAACGCCATCGGGACGGGTCCGGTGTTCCTCGCCAACGGCGTGTCCTTCGCCGCCGTCATCTGCGGCCTGCTGGCGATGCGCGAGTCGGAGTTGCACTCGGTCCCGGTCGTGGAACGCGGCCCGGGCCAGCTCAGGGAGGGCCTGCGCTACGTCAAGGAGCGCCCCGAGCTGCTGCTGCCGATCATCCTCATCGGTGTGGTCGGCACGTTCGGGTTCAACTTCGCCGTGACCCTGCCGCTGCTTGCCAAGCAGACCTTCCACCGTGACGCGGCGGCCTATGGCGTGATGTCCGCGGCCATCGCCGTGGGCGCGCTGGTGGGCAGCCTGCTCAGCGCGCGCCGTACTCGCCCCCCGCGCCAGCGGATGCTGATCATGCTGACGGTCCTGTTCGGGGCACTCGAGGTCACCGCCGGGTTGATGCCCAGCTACCTCACCTTCCTGATCCTGCTGGTGCCGACCGGCGCTGCGGTGCTGACCCTCGCCACCTCGTGCAACTCCACGGTGCAGCTGGGCAGCTCACCGGAGATGCGCGGGCGGGTGATGGCGCTCTACATCCTCGTCTTCATGGGCGGCACGCCGGTCGGTGCTCCACTGATCGGCCTGGCGGTGGAGCGCTTCGGGCCTCGCTCCGGCCTCGTGATCGGCGGTGCCGTGTGCGCGGCGGCGGGTGTCGTGGTGCTCGTGGCGACCTTGCGCAACCGCCGGCTCCGCATGGTCACCCACCTGCGCCCGCGCCCGCACGTCCACGTGGTCTCCGGGGTCTGAGTCGGCTCGCCGATGAGGCTGTTCGTCGCGCTCGACCCCTCCCCGGAGGCGGTGTCGCACCTCGTCGAGGCCCTGCCTTCGCTCGACGGGTTGCGCCCGTCACAGCCGGACACGTGGCACATCACGCTGGTGTTCTGCG
>JAVEEJ010000119.1 GCA_030840515.1 Frankiaceae bacterium
GACGGCGGCAGTGCCGACGTCTTCGTCCACTTCAGTGCGATCCAGGCCGAGGGCTACCGCAGCCTCGACGAGGGTCAGCGCGTGGAGTTCGAGGTCACGCAGGGCCAGAAGGGCCCGCAGGCCGAGAGCGTGCGCGCAGTCTGAGCTTCGCTCATGGGCAACGCCCCCCGACCGTTCACGGTCGGGGGGCGTTGTCGTTTCCGGAGCTGGTGCGGGCTCGCGGCACTCCGATGAACCGCGCGAGAACCGGCCCCGCGCAGGCCAGCAGGAGCACGTAGGTCGCAGCGAGCGCTCCCAGCCGCGCGGGTAGCCCGCTTGCCACCGCCAGACCGGCGATGACGATCGAGAACTCACCCCGGGGAACCAGCGCGACCCCGGCCCGCCGGCGGCCCGCACGACCGACCCCCGCCCGCCGGGCAGCGAGCCAGCCGGAAGCGACCTTGCTCAGCAACGAGACGCTCGCGAGCGCCGTTGCCGGCAGCACCACTCCGGGGATGGTCGCCGGGTCGAGCTGGAGGCCGAAGAAGACGAAGAACACCGCGGCGAACACGTCGCGCAACGGTGAGATCAGGTCACCGGCCCGTTGCACGATCGGGCCTGAGATCGCGACCCCCACGAGGAATGCCCCGACGGCCGCTGAGGCCTGCAGCTGCTGAGCGAGGCCCGCGACGAGCAGGACCAGGCCAAGAGTTCGCATGACGAGTACGTCGTCACTCGTCCGCTCACCTCCGACGATGGTGCTGAGCCTGCCGGTGTAGCGCACCGCGGCGATGAGGATCAGGGCGACCGCGGCCAGCGCCAGCCCCACGCGCAACGCCCCGCCGGCCACGTCGATGCCGCTGAGGACGGTGGTCAGCACCGGAAGGTAGGCCGCCATCGCCACGTCCTCGAGGACGAGCAGCGACAGGACAACGGGTGTCTCTCTGTTCGCCAGCCGACCGAGGTCCGTCAGCACCTGCGCGACGATGCCGCTGCTCGATACCGCGGTGACGCCGGCCAGGACGAGTGCGCCGGTTGCCCCCCAACCGAGCAGCAGCGCGGCTACCGCCCCTGGAGTGGCGTTGAGCAGCAGATCCAGCACGCCGTCCGGCGCATGCCGGCGGAGCCCTGCGACGAGCTCAGCACCGCTGTACTCGAGTCCGAGCGAGAAGAGCAGGAGGACGACACCGAGGTCAGCCCCGGTGCGGATGAAGTCAGCGCTGGCATCCAGCGCGACAAGTCCCCCGCTGCCGAACGCGAGGCCGGCGAGGAGGTAAAGCGGGATGGGACTCAGTCCGACCCGGCGGGCCTGCGTCGCGACGAAGCTCAGGACAAGCAGCGTCGCGCCGAGCTCGACGAGCAGCCTGGCGGCATGCACCGGCGTCAGCCGTCACGAAGCAGCGCGCGAAGATCCCTTACTCCGTCGGGCGTACCCACCACGACGAGCACGTCGTCCTCCACGAGGTCGGTCGCCGGCGTCGGGCTCGCGATCGAGGTCCCCTCCCGCACGATGGCGACGATCGAGACGCCGGTGCGCGTCCGCGCCTGGGTGTCCCCCAGCGTGCGCCCCGCGTAGGGCGATCCCGCGTTGAGCCGCAGCTGCTCGGTCTGCAACCCGCCGAGTGCCTGGAGCTCCTGAAGCGCGTCCAGGATCCGGGGCGCGCCGAGGATGCCGGCCAGCGCATCCGCCTCGTCGTCCTGCAGGGCGAGGACCGTCCTGCACAGGTCCTCATCCCGCGGGTCGTCGTACACGCCCAGCTCGTAGCGGCCGTCGCGACGCACTACTACAGCGAGTCGGCCACCTGCGCGCGTGCTGAGGTCGTAGCGCACCCCGATGCCCGGCAGGCTCGTCTCGCGAATGTCCATGTCATGCCTTCCTGCCGGCTGCGGGTGGGACGCCATCTCGACGCCCCACCCGTAGCACCTACTGCTGTCGTTCCTGTGGCTGTCGTTCCTGTGGCTGTCGTTCCTGTGGCTGAGCGCCTTCGGCTTGCTGACGCCTTGTCCGTCGTTCGTCCCGTACCAGTGTCACCACAGGGAAGACGAACATGGCACTGAGCAGAATCAGCAATCCGGAGACGCGAAGCCAGAAGTCGCCGTCCATCGGCGTGCTCCCACCTGGCCCGGAGCTCCGGGGTCACCAGGCCGGCGTGACGGGATCGAGCCCCGGCCCGCGGTCATGGGGACTGCGGTGGCGCTCTGGAACCGACAGCCAGCCCACGCTGGCCACGCGGAGTCGTCTGCGTCTGCCGATCGCGACTTCCCGAGGCGGGAGCCGGCCCGACAACCGCCGGCCCGGCAACGGCCAGAGCAGGCAGCGGCTTGAGCGGGCTGTCCGGTGCGGCGGCGCGCATCGGCAGGGCGGCCGGCTGCCCGGCACCGACCACCGCGGGCTGGCCGACAGCCGCGCTGCCCTCGGCTGACGGTGAGGCAAGCACCGCCGGAGCGGCCGGCAACAACACTGCCGCAAGCGCGGCAAGCAACGAGTGGCGCAATGAACGGCGCAATGAACGGCGCAATGGCTGCGAGCGCGCCTGAGCCGTCATCGGATCAGCCTAGGCGCTCGCAGCCCGGTGCCCACCTGCAGCGTCGGAGGTAGCGTTTCCGCCATGGCGATCGCGACCCAGGACCCGACCACAGGCGAGCTGGTGAAGGAGTTCTCCCCGCACACGGCGGAGGAGGTGGAGGCCAAGGTCGCGGCAGCCGCCTCGACTTTCGCCAGCTACCGCCACACCAGCTTCGCGGACCGCGCGCGCTGGATGCTGGCAGCGGCTGACCTGCTGGAGGCGGAGGCGGACGACACCGCCGAGCTGATGACCACTGAGATGGGCAAGACGGTCAAGGCCGCCAAGGCCGAGGTCCTGAAGTGCGCCGCGGGGTGCCGCTACTACGCAGCCAACGCCGAGGCCTTTCTCGCTGACGAGCCCGCCGACGCCTCGGCGGTGGGGGCATCCCGGGCCTACACGCGCTATCAGCCACTGGGCGTCGTACTCGCGATCATGCCGTGGAACTTCCCGCTGTGGCAGGCGATGCGGTTCGCCGCCCCGGCGTTGATGGCCGGCAACGTCGGCCTGCTCAAGCACGCCTCGAACGTCCCGCAGACCGCGCTCTACATGGAGGACGTCTTCGCCCGCGCCGGGTTCCCCGCGGCCGCCTTCCAGACCCTGCTCATCCCGGCCTCCGAGGTCGAGCGCTTGCTGCGCGACCCGCGGGTGGCGGCCGCGACGTTGACCGGCTCCACACCCGCCGGTCAGGCCGTCGCCCGGGTGGCCGGCGAAGAGCTGAAGAAGACGGTTCTCGAACTCGGCGGCAGCGACCCCTTCATCGTGATGCCCTCGGCGGACCTCGCCACCGCTGCCAAGGTCGCGACCACCGCGCGCTGCCAGAACAACGGCCAGTCCTGCATCGCGGCGAAGCGCTTCATCGTCCATGAGGACGTGGCAGAGGAGTGGGAGTCGCTGTTCGTCGAGTCGATGTCAGCACTGGTCGTCGGCGACCCGCGCGCCCCGGGCACTGACGTCGGCCCGCTGGCCACCGAGCAAGGACGGGTGGACGTCCAGGAGCTCGTCGCCGACGCCGTCTCCAAGGGGGCCCGCGTGCTGTGTGGCGGGGCGGCCCCTGAGGGACCCGGCTGGTTCTACCCGCCGACCGTGATCTCCCGCATCACCCCGCAGATGCGCATGTTCCGCGAGGAGGTGTTCGGTCCGGTGGCTCAGGTCCACCGGGTGGACTCGCTCGACGCGGCTATCGAGCTCGCCAACGACACCGACTTCGGGTTGGGCTCCAACATCTGGACCACCGAGCCATCAGAAGCCGAGCGCTTCATGCGCGACAGCGAGGCAGGCGCTGTGTTCGTCAACGGGATGACGACGTCCTATCCGCAGCTGCCGTTCGGAGGCGTCAAGGCAAGCGGATACGGACGTGAGCTCTCGGCTCACGGCATCCGGGAGTTCTGCAACATCAAGGCGGTCTGGGTCAGCTAGCGCTCGCCGCGATCTTGACGTCGTCAGCGCGCCGCGCCCACGACGTCGCCCTGCGAAAGGCTGAGAACGTCACGATCGCGGGTCAGGGGGCGGGGGCGCCGAGTACGGCGAGCGCCTGGCGCACCCGATGCGGCACGGTCACCGGACGGCGCGACGCGCGGTCGACGTACACGTGCACGAATCTGCCTGCTGCTGCGGGCGACTCAGCGGCGTCGAAGATGGCTAGCCGATAGCTGACGCTGCTGTTGCCGAGCCGCTCCAGCCCGAGACCGACCGTCAGCACCGACGGGAAGTCGAGCTCGGCGAGGTAGCGACACCCCGTCTCGACGACGAGACCGACCTCGTCCCCTTGGCGGATGTCGGTGCCGGTGGCCTCGATCAGCCACCCGTTCACGACCGAGTCGAACATCGCGTAGTGCACGACGTTGTTGACGTGCCCGTAGACGTCGACGTCGCCCCACCGGGTCGGCACCTCGCGCAGGACCGGGAAGTCGGTGCGACGCAGCTCGCGGGGGTCGTCGGTGATCACGCGCTCACGCTAACGTCCCGCCGGTGAAGACGAGGAGCGTGCTGCTGCGCGAGCTCGGGGCGCCGCGGCCCTACACGGAGTCCCGGCCACTGGA
>JAVEEJ010000144.1 GCA_030840515.1 Frankiaceae bacterium
TCTGGCCGGCCGCGGTGGATTAGCCTCCGCTCGTGCCCTACCAGCGCGGCGCCGGGATGGACGAGACGCAGGCCCACGGGATGGCCCTCGAGGTGGCTCACGAGTCTGGCCACGCGACGCGCGTTCAGCGCGAGGGACACTTCTTCACCGTCACGGTCGAGCTGCCCACTGGTGTCGTCGTGCTGCGGGACGAGGAAGACCGGCGGTGGCTGCGCGCCCGGCTCGAGGACACCCAGTGAAGCGAACGGCCGGCCGGACCCAGGTGGGTCCGGCCGGCCGCGTGGAGCTGTGGATCAGCTGACGTTGACCGCCGCGTCGTCCACCAGGAACGACGTCTGCAGCGAGGCGTCCTCCGTGCCGGTGAACTTCAGGGTGATCGTCTGGCCCGCGTAGCTGGCCAGGTTGAACGAGCGCTGGACGTACGACGTGCCCTTGTTGAGGTTCGAGTACGTCGCCAGCGTGGTGCTGCCGACTGCGACGGTGAGCTTGTCGTAGGCCGTCGTGGTGGTCGTCTCAGCCGTGGTGATCTTCAGCCAGAACGAGTAGGTGTAGCTGGAGCAACCCGTCGGCAGCGTGACGCTCTGCGACAGCGTGTCGGTGTGAGTTGCGCCGTACCCGTCCATCCACGCCTTCCACGAGCCGCTGTGGGCCGCCTGCGAGGTGCTGCTGTCAACCACCCCGGCGCTGGCTGTCCACGGTGCAGCGGTGCCCGTCTCGAATCCCGGGTTGCCGAGCTTCTGGCCGGCCGGGCAGGTGCCGCCACCTGCCGGGTTGACCGTCCAGCTGAACGAAGCCGAGCCACTCGCGTTGGTGGTGTCCTTCGCGGTGACCGTCGTGCTCGAGGTCCCAGCCGTCGTCGGCGTTCCCGAGATCAGACCGGTCGAGGCGTTGATGCTCAGCCCGGCCGGAAGACCGGTCGCCGAGTAGGTCAGCGTCTGCCCCGAAGCCGAGTCGGTCGCCTGGATCTGCAGGCTGACCGCGGTGCCGACCGTGCTGGTCTGCGCACCGGGGTTGGTCACGGTGACCGTGTTGGCGCCGGTTCCGTTGGTGACGATCGGGTGCGAGATCTGGCAGCCGTTCGCGTCGTTGGACCAGGTGGACTGCATCGCGAACGAGCCGTTGGCGAACGCGACGTTCTGCGCGCCGCCGGTGCCGCCGACGCCGACCCACGCGCACTTGTCGGCGTTCTCATAACCGGTGGTGTCGGTCCAGCCACCGGCCGGGTTCTGGTCGGTGATGGTCTCCGAGTACTCGTGGCCCTCCACGATCGTCACGCCATCCAGCGTGCCCGCCGTACCCGCGTTCACGTAGTTCTGCCCGCAGCTCGTGCCGGCGTCCGTGAGGTAGGGCAGGTTGGTGAAGGCGACGTCGCCGTAGGAGGACGCCGCGGCGCCGCCCGTCATCGAGGTGTCGCCGTTCCAGTCGTGCCAGGCGCAGAAGTTGCCGGTCGCCGTGTTGAAGCCGTCCGGCTTGGTGCCGGTCGGGGAGACCACGACGTACTGCGCGTTGCGGTTGCTCGCCGCGGTCGTGTTGCCGAAGTGGCCGGCAGCCTTGACGGCCTCGACCGCGAGCTGGTGGCCGGTGGCCTGGCTCGGAGAGGCGGCGGAGGGGTCATACCAAGCGCCGGCGAAGGTGCCGCCCGTCGGGTAGCCCACGTGCGCGGCGCTGGCCGGGCACGAGGTGGCGCCGGAGGCCACGCCCTCACAGAACTGGGTCATCACGCCGGACCAGAGCTCGTTGTTGGTGCCGATTCCCTTCATCAGCTGCTGCACCCGCGGCGCGAGGCCCTTGGGGTCGCCGGTGAAGGTCAGGTTGCCGTTCGCATCGGTCGACTGCGTGCCCCACTGCGAGCCGTAGAAGACGATGTAGGTCTTGGGCGCACCCGTGGTGACGCCGATGCCATCCACGCCGCCGCCGTAGTGCAGCGGGCCGGAGCCGGCCGCCTGTGAGGCTGCCTTCGGGCCGCCGCTGCGGTGCGCGTCGGCGAACTCCTTGGTGGGGTAGACCTTTGCGTTCCCATGGCCACTGGGATGCGCGCCCTTGGACGAAGCCGCCTGGGCAGTGCCGGTGAAGGCGAGCCCGGAGGCCATCAGGAGCGCGGCCGCGGTGGCCGTGGTGCCGAGCCGCGCCGCGAGTGGGCGGGCTGAGCGGGGTCGTGACATCGAGGTCCTTCCGAAGAGGGGGGCTCGCCGCTGGGAGCGGGCACGGTCGGCTGACGGCTGCCCGCCAGCGGGCGGAACGTAGCGCGGCAATGGCCCGTTTGTCGCCTATTCGTCCGGCCGAATCTGTCAATCGCGGGATAGATTCCTGTCACCTCTCGGGCGGCCGGCCCCCGGTGCGCGCCGAGCCTCCGAGAGGCGAGGATGGCCACCCACGACGAGAGGACCAGGGATGCCGACGCGCACCGCACAGACCAGCTGGACCGGCGGGCTGCAGGACGGCTCGGGCAAGGTCGAGCTCACCAGCTCAGGCCTCGGCAGCTTTGAGGTGAGCTTCCCCAAGCGCGCGTCCGACGACGGCGGCGGCGTCACCAACCCCGAGGAGCTCATCGGGGCGGCGCACTCGGCCTGCTTCGCGATGTCGCTGTCCTCGCAGATAGCCAAGGAGGGTGGGACCCCCCGCAGCCTCGAGGTGAAAGCCGATGTCACGCTCGGCCCGGATCCGGCTGGAGGGTTCCGCATCACGACGATCCTGCTCACGGTGCGCGGTGAGGTCGACGGCCTGGATGAGGAGGGCTTCGTCCGCGCCGCGCAGACCGCGAAGGCGGGTTGCCCCGTGAGCAAGGCGCTGACGGGTACGACGATCGAGCTCGACGCCGCCCTCGCCTGAGGTTTCGAGTACGGCGGTCAGATCCCGAGCCGTTTCGCGGCGAGGTCGGTCATCACCTCGGTGGCTCCTCCGCCGATGCCCAGGATGCGGGCGTCCCGCGCGTGCATCTCGACCTCGGTGCCGCGCATGTAGCCGAGTCCTCCGTGCAGCTGCACCGCGTCGTAGACGACCTTGTCGCAGGCTTCCACGGCCGTGTTCTTGGCCAGCGCGGCCTCGGCGACGACCTCCTCGCCCGCGACGTGGCGCTCGAGCGCGGCCCAGGTGTACGTGCGGGCGACCTCGGTGACGCGGTGCATCTCGACGAGCTTGTGACGCACCACCTGCTGACCGCTGAGCGGCTTGCCGAACGCAGTCCGCTGGCGGCACCACTCGATCGTGAGGTCTGTGCAGCGGCGAGCGGTGGCACAGGCCTGGACCGCGAGCGCGAGCCGCTCTCCGACGAACTGCTGCGCGATCTGCGCGAAGCCACCGTTCTCCTGGCCGACCAGGAAGCGGGCCGGCACACGGGCGTCGACGTAGGACAGCTCGGCGGTGTCGCTGCACAGCCACCCGGTCTTCTCGAGCCGCCGCGTGACGGTGAAGCCGGGGGTTGACGACGGGACCACGAGCAGCGAGATGCCTCCCCAGCCTGGACCGCCGGTGCGCACGGCAGTGGTGACGAAGGCGGCGCGGGCGCCGCTCGTGATGTAGGTCTTGGAGCCGTTGACGACGTACTCGTCCCCGTCCCTCACGGCAGTGGTCCGCAGCGCGGCTACGTCACTGCCACCGTCCGGCTCGGTGACGGCCAGGGAGCCGATCGCCTCGCCGGCGAGGATCGGCCGGGCCACCTCGTCGATCAAGGCCGCTGACCCGGCTCGCACCAGGTGGGGCAGCGCGATGCCGTGCGTGAGCAGCGCGGCGCACAGACCTGTGCTGCCGCCGGCGAGGATCAGCTCCTCGGCGAGGATGGCCGCATCGATCGCGTCACCGCCGCTTCCGCCGGCGCTCTCGGGGAAGCCCAGGCCGAGCAGCCCGGCCTCGGCCAAGGTCTTGTGCGCGCTGAGCGGCACCTCGCCGGCGCGCTCCCACTCCTCGAGGTGGGGGACCAGCTCACGCGTCGCCACGTCGCGGACCAGGGCACGAAGCGCCTTGCGCTCGTCGGTCGCCGCCCACCCACTCATGGCAGGACCTCCTCGGGCAGCTCGACCTCGCGGGCCCGCAGCCACTCACCCAAGCCCTTCGCCTGCGGGTCCAGCCTTGTCCCGCTGGAGACTCCCTCGCCGAGGAAGCCGCGCAGCACGAAGTTGACCGCACGCAGGTTGGGCAGCAGGTGCCGCTGCACCTGCAGCGGAGCGCACTCCGGCAGCAGCTGCTTGATCCGCTCGACCGTCAGCTCATCG
>JAVEEJ010000154.1 GCA_030840515.1 Frankiaceae bacterium
AGACCATCCGGTCTGGGCCTTTCGGACTATCTTTCGTTGTTTGGCGACCTGCTGTCCGGTGGTGAGAAAGGGTCGGCCCGACCCTCTCAACCATTCTGAAGGAAGCCTTCATGCGCAAGCGCTCCGCTGCCCTCATCCTCGCCACCGCGACGATGTCCATCGCCCTTCCTCTGAATGCCGCGTCCGCGACCGACAGCTCGGTCATCGTCCGTTCCGTCCCAGCAGCCGGGATCGGCGCGACGGGAATCAAGCCGATGAACCTCAACTGCGCTGTCGGCGGCTCGGGAACGGGCTCGATGACCACCGTGTCGAGCACCGGCGCCCCGTCCGGCCAGGGCTCCCTCCGGATGTCCGTCGGCAGCAACCAGGACACCGAGGTCGGTTTCTACAAGGCTTATGCGGCGCCGCTCCCCGCGGCCCAGCTGACCTCACTGTCCTTCGGCATCCTCGGGGTCTCGGACAACGACCCCTACTTCCTCGACCTCTACTTCGACCGCGACGGCGCGGGTGCCGGTGACGCCCAAGACCTGCTCGAGCTCGTCGTCCCGAACAACGCCACCTGGCAGTCGATCAACGGGATCACCACCGGCTACGACGTCTACCTCAACGAGAACACGACGGGTAACCCGGACAGCACCAACACCACGATCAGCCAGTACCTCGCCGGTGCTGGTCACGCGAGTGCGGGGCTCGTCGGCTGGTACCTGACGAACTTCTGCTCGGCCTTCGCCAACCAGTCGGTCTACCTCGACAGCCTCACGGTTGGGGACAACGGCGCGGACAACACGACGTACGACTTCGAGCCGGCCTCCTCGATCACTGTCGTCGGTGCTGGAACGATCAACTACGCCTCCACCCGCACCCTCACCGCAACGCTGAAGAGCGGCTCGCACCCGATCGAGGGCGCACAGCTGCAGCTGTGGGCGAAGAAGTACCCGGCGACGACCTACTCGCTCCTCACGAGCCCGGTCGTGCCGCTGACCGGCTCCACCGGCGTCACCTCGGTGTCGGTCAAGCCGACGGTCAACACGGCTTACCAGTTCCGCTACCCGGGCAACGAGCCCACGAACGGGCTCGCGAACTCGCCCGTGGCCATCGTCAACGTCGCGACCCTGATCGGGCGCACGCTGTCCGACACCACCCTGACCAGGACCCAGACCCTGGTCGTCACAGGGACGGTCAAGCCGCCCAAGCCCGGCACCACCGTCTACCTCTACCGGGGCTCGGTCAGCATCGCCTACGCCAAGGTCGTCAGCACCAGCACCGGTGCCACCTACCGGCTGACAGCAGTCATCTCGACCCCAGGCACCTACAGCCTCACGGTCCGGGGAGCAGCTGGGACCGGCAACTCCAGCGGCACCTCAGCTCCCGCGACGGTCACCGTCCGGTAGTCGCTTCGCCGTAGACGTTGACGGCCGGTCCCCGTAGGGGGGCCGGCCGTCGGCATGTCAGCACCGAGGCCGACGCCTAGGCTCCGCGGGTGCTGACCGCCCGCGCGCCACTCGAGCTGGTGCGTCAAGCGCCCTTCCGTCGGCTCTACCTGACACGGCTCAGCGCGCAGGTCTGCGACGGCGTCTTCCAGGTGGCGCTGGCCAGCTACGTGCTGTTCAACCCCGAGAAGGCGACCACCGCCGGTGCAGCCGCGAAAATGTTCGCGATTCTCCTGCTGCCCTACTCGCTGGTGGGGCCGTTCACCGGCGTCTTGCTGGACCGGTGGCGGCGACAGCGCGTGCTCCTCACCGTGAACCTGCTGCGAGCTGTGATGGCGCTCGGCGTCGCCCTGGTCGTCGCGGCCGGCGTCGACAACCTGCTCTTCTACGTCAGCGCGCTCGCGGTGCTGAGCGTCAACCGCTTCTTCCTCGCGGGGTTGTCCGCGGCCCTGCCGCACGTGGTGCACCGCCGGGAGCTCATCCTCGCCAACGCGGTGTCGACGACGAGCGGAACCCTGGCCGCGGGCATCGGCGGTGCGGTCGGCTACCTGATCGACTCGGTCACCGGCGCGAGCGCCTGGGTCCTGGCCTGCGCGGCCATGGGCTACCTCGTCGCCGCCTGGTTCGCCAGCCGGGTCGGTCCCGATGAGCTCGGCCCGGACTTCGAGGCGGAGCCGGTCGAGACGCGGGAGGCGCTGGGGCACGTGCTGGCCGGTCTGCGCGACGGCGCACGCCATGTGTGGTCGCACAAGCGAGCGGGCTACGCGCTGATCGCCATCGCCAGCCACCGCTTCTTCTACGGGCTCTCGACCATCGCCACGGTCCTGCTCTACCGCAACTACTTCCACGGGGACGCAGACACCGATGCGGCACTGGGTGGCCTGGCTCTGATCTTCCTCGCCAGCGGGCTGGGCGTGCTGACGGCGGCCGCCATCACGCCGTCAGCGAGCAGGCGTCTCGGCGAGGAGCGCTGGATCGTGTGGCTGTTCACCGCCGCCTCCGTCGTGGAGCTGGCGTGCGGATTCCCCTTCCAGCAGTGGACTTTCGCCATCGCCGCCTACGTGCTCGGCATCGTCGCGCAGAGCTCGAAGATCTGCGTCGACACGATCGTGCAGCGATCCGTCGACCAGGCCTACCGAGGCCGGGTCTTCTCGTTCTACGACGTGCTGTTCAACGTCGCCTTCGTCGCCGCCGGCGCACTCGGCGCCCTGCTGCTGCCGACGAGCGGCAAGTCCTACGCCGTGATCACCACGATCGCGGTGGGCTATGCCGCAACGGCCCTCGCGTTCGCGCTCGTGTCACGACGAGCCCCGTCACGGGCTGAGCAGTCCGCCGATCAGCGGTAGCTGCGCCAACGAGGGAATCGGAGTCGGCACCAGCCGCCCCACCACGTCCTTGACGTCGTCAACGGTGCCCGATGAGGAGGGCTTGGGGGTCGGGCTCTTCGTCGGACGTGGGGACGTCGTGGGGTGTTCACTCGGAGATCCCGGCGTCGACGGGTCCGGCGTGTGCGTCGGGCCGCCCGGCAACGTGATGACCGGGCCGCCCGTAGGTCCAGTGATCGGCCCGGAGGGGCCGGTCAGGCCGGAGCCGAGCAGGGCGTCGATCGCCGCGCTCACCCCGCTGCTCGTGGTCCCGACCAGCCGAGCCACGACGCCCCAGGAGCCGTCCTGCTGCCGCAGGGTGAAGGCGAGCCGGGTCGCTTGCGCAACAGCTGCCTTGTCCGTTCCACGCGCAGCGCGACCGATCGCCACCGGAAGCGCCACCTCCGAGGTCGTCGTACTCGCTCGCCCACCTTGGCCCGCCAGCGCGGGCGCGACCGCGGGCTCCCCTGTGAAGGAGGCCGGCGAGACGAAGCCTTCGCGAGTCGCGGCCGCCACGAGCGCACCCGCATCCGGCCCGCTGTCGAGCGCCAGCGCCGTGCGCTGCAGGGACTGGTCATCGGCCACGAGGTCGGGGACCACTCGGCGCTCGGCAGAGTCGTCCGTGAGGACGAGGGGAGCGGCCTGTCGCGGGAGGACGCGGCCGACCACCAGGACCTGGCGGTAGCTCGGGACGGAGAGATGGCCGCCGCCGATCGCGCTGACCTGCGCCGAGCCGGCGAGTACGCCGACCCGCACCGCGGCCGTGCGCTCCATCCGGACGACGCCCCCGCGACCGAGGTCGACCTTGACCGGACCGACGTCGAGGTTCGCGTGCGGGCCGCTGCGGCCGTCGACGATCAGCGCGCCGCGGCGCAGCTCGGCGCCATCAGGCCGTACGTAGTAGAGGGTGTCGTAGCCGAGGATCGCCTCACGCCCGCCGGTGGACAGGATCGCCGAGCTGATGAGGTTGGACGCCGAGGTCCGGAGCGCTTCGCCGGTCTGAAGCTTCCTGCCCACGGTCGCGGCACTGGTCGAACCATCGGCCGCGACCACGACGGCGTCCCGCACGGCGGTGATCGTGGTGCCGCTCGGGGAGTCGTGGCCGCAGCCCGCCAGGCCTACCGCCGCCAGCACCACGGGCAGCACGGGAAGCAGGGCAGCAGGGCGCGAAGATGCGCCTTCCGTCCGGCTTCGCCCCATGCGTTCCATCGTCCGTCTGTTGGAGTGCGCCAGCCATGGTCATTAATGACTATTCCGCAGGCGGAGGCGCCAGGCCCGCAGCCCGCGCCCACGTCATCAACTCGGCACGGGCGGCGTCCGGCTCAAGCGGCCCCTTGTCCAGTCGGATCTCCAGCATGTGCCGATAAGCCCGGCCCACGTCCGGGCCGGGGGGAAGCCCGAGGATCTGCATGATGTCGTTGCCGTCGAGGTCCGGCCGCACGGCGGCAAGCTCCTCCTCCTCCGACAGCCGGGCGATCCTCGCCTCGAGTGCGTCGTAGGCGGCCGCGAGCCGGGCCGCCTTGCGCTGGTTGCGGGTCGTGCAGTCCGACCGGGTCAGCACGTGGAGCCGGTTCAGCTGCTCGCCCGCGTCCCGGACATAGCGGCGCACGGCGGAGTCGGTCCACTCGCCCTCGCCGTAGCCGTGGAAGCGCAGGTGCAGGGCCACCAGGAGAGCGACGTCCTCGACCACCTGCTTGGGGAAGCGCAGCGCCGCCAGTCGCTTGCGCGCCATCCGGGCGCCGACCAGCTCGTGGTGGTGGAACGACACACCCCCGTCGGGGCCGAAGTCCCGGGTGTCCGGCTTGCCGATGTCGTGCAGGAGCGCGGCGATGCGCAGCACCAGGTCGGGCCCGCCACCCGGCAACCGCGACTCCTGGGCGATCGCCTGGTCCAGGACGGTGAGCGTGTGCTCGTAGACGTCCTTGTGCCGGTGGTGCTCGTCCACCGTCTCCTTGAGCCGCGGCAGCTCAGGGAGCACTCGGCCGGCCAGGCCGGTGTCCACCAGCAGGGTCAGCCCCCGCCGGGGATGCGGTGCCAGCAGCAGCTTGGCGAGCTCATCCCGGATCCGCTCTGCGGACACGATGTCGATCCGCTCGGCCTTCTCCGCCATGACGCGGACGGCGTCCGGGTCCACGTCGAAGCCGAGCTGGGCGCTGAACCGGGCCGCCCTCAGCATCCGCAGTGGGTCGTCGCTGAAGCTGTCCTCCGGTCGGCCCGGCGTGCGCAGCAGCCTGCGACCGAGGTCCTCGAGACCACCGAAGGGGTCGACGAGCGGCGCGGCGGCCGAGAAGGGGAGCGGGACAGCCATCGCGTTGACCGCGAAGTCGCGCCGGAGCAGGTCCTCTTCCAGCGAGTCGCCGTAGCGCACCTGGGGTTTGCGCGTCTGGGCGTCGTACGCCTCGGCCCGGTAGGTCGTGACCTCCAGCCGCAGGTCACCCCGCTGGATGCCCACGGTCCCGAACTCGATGCCCGTGGTCCACGTCGTGCCCCAGCCGGCGACGGCGGCCAGCACCTCTTCCGGCCGGGCGTCGGTGGCGAAGTCGAGGTCGACGCCGAGCCGGCCGAGGAGCGCGTCCCGGACGGAGCCGCCGACCACGGCGAGGGCGTGCCCCGTGCTGCCGAGCCGGGCCGCAAGGTCGTCGAGCACCGGTGCGACCCGGCTGAGGTGCTGCACCGCCCTGATCCGGGCCTCGGCGAGGTCTCTCGGGAGCTCTGCGGCAGGCACGGTGACGAAGGGTACGGGCGGACCGCGCCGAGGCCGGTCGCGCGTGGTGGGTGCGCTCGAGCAGCGCGGCTAGCATCGGCCACGTGACCGCCGGACGTCCCGCCCGACCCGCCCGCCCGCGGTCCTCCGGGGGACGGCGGCTGCAGCGGGTCGAGGAGACCTCGGCAGGGGGGCTCGTGCTGGACGGCAGGGGCGACGACGCCAGGGCGGCGATCATCGGGCGCATCGATCGCCGTGGGCGTCTGCTGTGGTCCCTGCCCAAGGGCCACATCGAAGAAGGCGAGACGACCGAGGACGCCGCCGTGCGCGAGGTCGCCGAGGAGACGGGCATCACCGGACGCGTCCTGGCCCCGTTGGGCACGATCGACTTCTGGTTCGTGGCCGAAGGCCGGCGCGTGCACAAGACCGTCCACCACTTCCTGCTCATGGCCGAGGGCGGCGAGCTCTCCGACGCTGACATCGAGGTCGCCGAAGTCGCCTGGGTCCCGCTGCGCGAGCTCGCCGAACGGCTGGCGTATGCCGACGAGAGAGCGCTGCTGGGCCGCCTGCCCGAGCTGCTCGCCGACTCGGCGTGAGCCCGGGCCGCCCGAGGCGAGGCCAGGTGGGCGGAATGCTCGCCGTGCTGGCCGCCGCCGGGCTCGTGGCCTTCGGGCCGGCTGCGCACGCGGTTCCTGCCACGGGCCGCTCAGCGCCGGGCGCCGCCCCGACCGTCCCCGATCAGCTGCCCGTCCGGCTCGTCATCGAGAAGGTCTCTCCCTACGTGCTGCGGCCGGGCCAGCCCCTGGAGCTCACGGGCAGCGTCGTGAACGACGGCGACGAGGTGCTGACCGGCGTCCACATCAGGACGCGGGCGCAGCCCCGACGCGTGGGGACCCGGTTCGGGTTGGGAGAGGGGCTCACCGACCCCGGGCCGCTCGGGACGAGGACGATCGGTGACTTCGATCTGCACGTCGACTTGGCGGCGCATGCGTCTCTACCGTGGTCGGCCACGCTGCCCGCGGACACGCTGGGCGGGGGCGCAAGAGAGCTCGCCGTCTACCTGGTGGGCGCGGAGGTGCGCGCCGGGATCGGTTCCGGCCCGCGCAGCACCGTCGCCCGAACCCGCGTTCCCGTGACGTTCGTCCCCACCGGGGCCCGCTTCCGTCCCACCCGGCTGGCCATGCTCTGGCCGCTGGTCGAGACACCGCACAGGGGTCCCTCTGCCGCCTACCTGGACGACAGCCTCGCCGGGACGCTCAGTGGCTCCGGCCGGCTCAACGTGCTGCTCACCGCCGGCGCTGCAGGGCACGCGACCACCGTCGCCGGCCTCGGCGTCGCCTCCAAGGCGGCCGCCCCGCTGCCCCTGACCTGGGTGGCTGACCCGGCGCTGCTGCAAGGGGCCGCGGACCTGGCGGACGGCTATCGCCTGGTGGACGGCAAGCGCACCACGGAGGGGAAACGCGCCGGCCCGGCCGGTACCTGGCTCCGGACCGCGACCACCGTGCTGCGTGACGCCTCCGACCAGGGGTCCCTCATCACGCTGCCCTACGCCGACCCTGACCTCGCCGCGCTCACGCGCAACGGCCTCGGCACGGACTTCGGAGTGGCCGCCCGCCGCGGCGGGGAGCAGGTCAGGGACGTGCTCGGCGTGGCCCCGCAGAGCACGACCGTCTGGCCGGCCGGTGGGCATGTGAGCGCGGACTCGCTCGACGCCCTGGCCACCTCCAACGTCGAGCGGCTGGTGCTCTCGGGTGACGCGCTCCCGCTGACGGAGCGGTTGAACTACACGCCTGACGCTGCAGCGACGGTGCAATCGAGCGCCGGGGCCATGCCTGTCATGCTCACCGACTCGCTGCTCGACTCGCTGCTCGCCGCCGGCGTCCGGCACGCCGATCCCGCGAGCGGTCTGGCGGCCGACGGCGAGCCCCCGTCGCCGATGGCGCTGGTGCAGCGCTTCCTCGCCGAGACCGCCCTGATCACCGCCGAGCTGCCGAGCCGGCCGCGCGACATCGTCGTCGCCGCCCCGAGGCGCTGGGATCCCGATCCCCAACTCGTCACACGACTGCTCAACCGGCTCGGCGACGTGCCCTGGCTGAGCATCACGCCGCTGTCTGCACTGCGTGCCACCCCTCCGACAGGTGTCGCGCGCGGCCCGCTGAACGACCCGCCCGCGCTGCACCGCTCCGAGCTGCCGACCGACCTCCTGACCCAACCCTCCATCGGGATCGCTGCCCTGCGCGTCCGCTTGCGGGACCTGCGCTCGGTCCTTGGCGACGCGGCAGCCACGGCCACGCTGCCCTTCGACCTCGCGCTGCTGCGCGCTGAGTCCTCTCAGTGGGGCGCGGAGCCCGCGACCGGCGAGGCGGTGCGCCACGCCACCGCATCAGCGCTGATCGCCGACAGCAGCCGGGTTCGCATCTCCTCCGCCGGGTTGATCACCCTCACCAGCCAGCGCGGCGCGCTGCCCATCACGCTCGAGAACGGGCTGGACTACCCCGTGACGGTCCGGCTTCGGCTGTCCACGCCCTCGCGCGCCCGGCTCAGCGCTCCGGAGGACCAGCTGCGCACCATCGAGGCGCACCACAGGAGAACCCTGCAGGTCGACGCCAAGGCCTTCACCTCCGGCGTCTTCACCGTCGACGCGCAGCTGGTGACGCCCGACCGGCACCCTTACGGCCCACCAGTGCAGCTGCGCGTGCGGTCGACCGAGTACGGCGCCATCGCCGTGGCGATCACGGCGGGCGGGCTCGTCGTACTCGCCATCGCGATCATCATCCGGCTCACCCGCCGGGTGCTGCGCAGTCGGCGGGCCCGGCAGGTGCCCGCGTGAACGACGAGGCCCTCGCCCCCAGCCGGTCGATGGCGCTCGGCACGATCGCGTCGCGGGCCAGCGGATTCCTGCGCACCGCCGTCATCGCCGCAGCCTTGGGGCCTGGCCTGCTCGGCGACGCCTACAACGTGGCGAACACGACGCCGAACATCGTCTACGAGCTGTTGCTCGGGGGCGTGCTGACCTCGTTCGTCGTGCCGCTGCTCGTGGCTGCGGGGGCGCGCGACGGGGACGGCGGCGAGGCGTACGGGCAGCGGCTGCTGACGCTGGTGACGGTCGGGTTGACCGCGCTGAGCGCGCTCGCGGTGCTGGCAGGGCCCTGGATCGTGCGGGCCTACCTCCACACGTGCAGCCCCGCGCAGGAGCACCTGGCCACCGTGTTCGTGCGGTACTTCCTTCCCCAGATCCTGTTCTACGGGGTCGGCGCGACGATGGGGGCGGTCCTGAACGCCCGGGGGTCATTCACCGCGCCGATGTGGGCTCCCGTGCTCAACAACGCGGTCGTCATCGGCACCGGGATCGCCTTCCTCACCCTGACGCACGGGCACCCCTCACCGGGCCGGCTCGGCGGCCGGGACACCTTGCTGCTCGGTCTCGGCACCACGGCCGGCATCGTGGCCCAGGCGGTGGCACTGCTGCCGGCCCTGCGGGCCAGCGGCTTCCACTGGCGCTGGCGGCTCGACTTTGCCCCCGGGGAGCTGTCCAGCGCCGCGAACCTGGCCCGGTGGGCGTTCGTCTACGTCGTGGCCAACCAGGTGGCGTACGTCGTAGTGGTCCGGCTGGCGACGGGCGCCGCGCACTGCGGAGCAAAGGGCCGGGCGAGCGGGTTCTCGCCGTACGCGTATGCCTTCCAGCTCTTCCAGCTGCCGCACGCCGTGATCGCCGTCTCGATCATCACCGCCCTCCTCCCGCGGATGAGCCGTCATGCCACCGAGGGCCGGCTCGATCTGGTCCGGGCCGACGTCTCCACCGGCTGGAGGAGCGCAGCCGTGCTGCTCGTGCCGGCCTCGATCGGGGCGCTTGTGCTGGGCCGCGAACTCGCCGTCGTGCTCCTCGCCCACGGCAACACGACCGTCGCCGACGCCAGGTACATCGGGACCGTGCTGGCCTGCTTCACGCTGGGACTGGTGCCGTTCTCCTTCTTCCAGCTGGCGCTCCGCGCGTTCAACGCCCAGCAGGACGCCCGGACTCCCGCGCTGGTGAACATCGCCGTCAACGTGGTCAACCTGGCCGTGGACGTCGCGCTCTACCTCGCGCTGCCGTCCCGGGTCCGGGTGGCGGGCCTGGCGCTGGGCTGGGCGGTGTCCTATGCGGTCGGTCTGGCCATCCTCGTCCGGCTCCTGGCCAGGCGCACCGAGGGGGTGGACGGGCCCCGGGTCACCCGAACCGTGACGCGCCTGGTCGCGGCAAGCCTCCCGGCGGCGCTCCTCGCCGGCCTCGGCGCGTTCGTCGCCCACGCCGTGCTGGGTTGGGGCGGGGCCGGGTCCCTCATGGCGCTCCTCCTCGGTGGCGGCACCGGCCTCGTGGTGTTCACCGCGACCGCCCGGCGGCTCCGCATCAGCGAGCTCGGCGCGGTGGGCGCCCTCCTCCGGGCGCGGGCGCGGGGTTGAGCGCCGGCCGCTGAACGGCTCAAGGGGGGCCGCCGAACGGCCGACAACGCCCTCGTGCGCCTGAACCCCTGCTCCGAGCGCGGCGACATCGTCGTCGGCTGGCTGACGCGCGTCGTGCTGGTGCTCGCCGGCTTCGGCGTGCTCGCCTACGACGCGGTCGCCCTGGGCGTCGCCAAGACCCAGGTCGCCGACCACGCGTCCACCGCTGCTCTCGCCGCCGCGGACACCTGGGCCCGCACCCACGACGTCTCGCAGACCGTGGCTGCCGCCGTGGCCTCAGCGAGCTCGTCCGGCGATGTCGTCCTGGCGAAGGACGTCACGATCGCCCAGGACGGCACCGTCAGGGTCAAGGCATGCCGCACCGCCACCACGCTCCTGGTCTACCGGACCTCGGCCACGAAGAAGTGGGCAGTCCAGTGCGGCACGGGGCAGGGCCGCTCGGTCGACTCGTGAGGTGGGGCCGGCGCGTCGCGCTGGCGGGCGGGCTGGCAGTCGCCCTCTCCTGGGCCGGCACCGCCCCCGCTCTGAGCGACCCCCTGGGAAGCGCCCGGGCCCGGGCCACGGCACTGCGGGCGCAGGTCGACCGGCTCAACGTGCAGGCCGAGATCGCGGCCGAGGAGTACGACGCGGCCCAGGCGCGCTTCGGCGACGTCGTCGCCCGTCATCTCCTCGCCCAGCGTCAGCTCGAGACTGCGGCCCAGGGCTCGCAGGCAGGTCGGGCCGCGGCAGGCAGCAGGGTCCGGGCCCTCTACCGAGCCGGGGGCCGGCTCGGACTGCTCTCCACGGTGATCAGCGCGCCCAACGTCAGCGAGGCGCTCAACCGCTACCACGCGGTCCAGCACGTCTTCAGCGGGGATGCCGCAGCGCTGCGCCAGACCGAGACGTTCCAGCAGGGCGCAGCGGCGATCGAGGGTCGGCTCGCCGCGCTGGCCGCGGAGCAGACCAAGCTCGAGCGTGAGGTCACCCGGCGCGCCGACCGGGTGCGTGCCCTCCTCGCGCAGCAGCAGACCCTGCTCGCTGCGGCCGACGCCCACGTCTTGGAGCTGGTGGCCCAGCAGCGGGCCGCCGCGGAGGCCGCGGCCGCCGCGCGTGCAGCCGCCCAGCTCGCTGCGGCGGGCCCGCTGGGCAACGTCGCTCCCAGCGCCGTCGCCCAGCGAGCGCTGGCCGCGGCCACGACGCAGATCGGCAAGCCCTACCAGTGGGGCGCGACCGGACCGGCGTCCTTCGACTGCTCGGGGCTGACCGGGTGGGCCTACGCCCAAGCCGGCGTCTCGCTCCCCAGGACGAGCCGCCAGCAGTGGCTGGTGGGCACCCACGTGGCACTCGGTGAGCTGGCACCGGGGGACCTGCTCTTCTGGGCCACCGACGTCGCGAACCCCTCGACCATCCACCATGTGGCGATCTACGCAGGGGCGGGGCAGATGGTCGCGGCCCCCCACACCGGAGCGCTCGTGCAGCAGCAGCCGGTCTACCTCGACGGCTATATCGGGGCAGTCCGCCCCACGGGCTAAACCCGGCAGATCAAGGGTGTAGCGCCCAGGCAACCCCGATCCGCTGGCGATCCGCGCCGCTGGCACCTAACCTTCACCAGTCCGACGCACCCGGTGGGCAACGCCGAGTCCTGCCCTCCCGCCGATACGTGCGCCATACGTTCTCACTCAGCTCCACAGCTTTGGGCAGGAGCGGGGGACCCAATGGTTCCCGGCTCATCCACGGATGAGCCTCGGGGTGAAGCCGCCGTACTCGCACTGCGTGTCTAGTCACGCGTGCGCCACGGCGGCCGGGCCATCCCCGGCCCGAACCCGACAGCTCACCTCGCAGGCGTGTGGGGAAGGAAATCACAGTGCCCCCGGTGCGCCCTTCTGCGCCCTCGCACGCCCTCAAAGGCCTCTGCATCCTCCTGTCCAGCTTCGTCGCGGTGTCCCTCGCCGCGCTCTCGCCGGTAGCAGCCAACGCTGCCACCGCGGCGGCCGCGACCACGACCTCCATCACCGCCAGCTCCACCCGCGTCGCCTCTGGCGCCAGCGTCATGCTGACGATCACCGTGAAGCGCACGGCCGACGGCGCCAACGGCGCCGGCTCGGTGAAGCTCTACCGCCAGACAGGGAGCTCGACTCCCTGGCAGTACGTCCGCACAGTCCCGGCCAGCTCCGGTGTGGCGAAGGCCGGATACCGGGCGACCACCACCTACCGCTGGCACGCCAGCTTCGTCGCCACCTCGGCGAACGCGGCCTCGAGCTCGACGACCAACCCGACGGTCGTCGTGGTCTCGCCCACGCTCGGCTCCCGCGCCGTGACTGAGGCCTCGCATCACGCGGGGGCCCCTTACCAGTGGGGTGCGGCCGGTCCGACCCGGTTCGACTGCAGCGGGTTCACGCGCTACGTCTTCGGCCGCCTGGGCAAGTCACTGCCGCACAACTCCTCGCAGCAGTACGGGTCCGTGCACCACATCAGCAAGTCCTCGATGCGCGTGGGTGATCTCATCTTCATCCACGACGGCGGCGGCATCTACCACGTCGGCATCTACGCCGGCAGCGGCT
Organism: Frankiaceae bacterium; assembly: GCA_030840515.1. Taxonomy (GTDB): domain Bacteria; phylum Actinomycetota; class Actinomycetes; order JAVEEJ01; family JAVEEJ01; genus JAVEEJ01. The sequence continues at coordinate 12,479 of JAVEEJ010000154.1, forward strand.
ACATGTGGCACTCGCCGCACAGCGGCGACCACGTCCGCAAGGGCAAGATCTGGACCTCGTCCTACTACGTGGGACGCGTCGGCTAGGAACCGCGCAACGCTCACTGCCGTCACCGGGCCCGGTGTCGCCACCCCTCCTGCCAGGATGGGCGAGTGACACCGGGCTCTGGCGTTCCCCAGCCAGGCGCCACCCTCCTCGCGGGTCGCTACCGGCTCAGCGAGGAGCGCACCGGGCCGACGTCCAGCGGCCGGCTGTGGATCGGTCACGACGAGACCTTGGCCCGGGCCGTCGCCATCCACGTGCTCCCGCTCTCCGACCCCAAGGCCACCCGGCTGCTCGAGGCGGCGGCCGCCGCGGGGCGGGTGAATCACCCCGCACTGGCCCAGGTGTTCGACGCGGCCGAGCAGGACGGTTTCGCGTACGTGGTCCGCGAGTGGGTCGACGGTGACCCGCTGAGCGAGCTGCTCGCTTCCGGCCCCCTCGAGCCTGACCAGGCGCAACTCATCGCCTCCACCGTCGCCGACGGCTTGCGGGCCGCCCACGGCAAGGACGTGGGACACGGGCGGCTGCACCCGGGCAACGTCATCTGCTCTGCCGACGGCGCCGTCAAGCTGACGGACCTCGGCACCGCCGCAGCCGTCGCCGGTATCGAGCCCACCCCTGCCCTGGACGCCGCGGGAATCGGTGCGCTGGCCTATGCCTGCCTGACCGGACGCTGGGTGGGCGTCGCCCCCGGCGAGGGCTGGGGCCAGCTGGAGGCCGCGCCCTGGTCGGGCGGTCGGCCGTGCAGTCCGCGACAGGTGCGGGCTGCGGTGCCGCGGGCCATCGACTCCGTGGTGGTCCGGGCACTCGCGGCGGACCCGGTGCGAGCCCCGAGCGCCAGAGCCGAGCCGCTCGAGACCCCGGCTGCCGTGGCCCGCGCGCTGCATGAGCTCCCGATCCCCCGCTCGCCCGCGGGCGGGACCGAGCTCAGTCGTGAGCAGCTGCGGCGGCGGCGCATGCTCCAGCGATCGGTCGCGCTCGCCGGGCTCGTGGTCGTGGGCGGCTTGGGATGGCTGCTCGGTCTCGCCGTGGGCGGCGTCCCCGGGCAGAGTCGCTTCTCCGACCTGCAGCGCAGCCCGACCCCGACGCCCGGAGCGACGGCCGCCGGGCCCATCCAGCTCGACGCCAGTGCGGTGCGTGACTTCGACCCGCAGGGCGACGGCTCGGAGAACCCCACCCAGGCCCAGCTTGCTGTCGATGGTGACCCGATCACCGGGTGGAACACGGCGCTGTACAAGAAGCGCGCCGACTTCGGCGGGCTCAAGGACGGTGTCGGGCTGCTCATCGACCTGGGTCAGCCGACCGCGGTCCGCCAGGTGGCCGTCGCGCTGCTGCGGCCCGGTGCCGACATGGAGATTCGCGTGGCGGACACGCGCTCGGAGCGTGCCGAGGACTACCGGGTGGTCGCGACCGCGCGGAAGATGGGTGACGTCTCCACGCTGTCCCTGACGGGGGGGCCGGTGACGGCGCGCTACTGGCTGGTGTGGCTGACCAGGCTGCCCAAGGACGGGAACGGGTTCCGCACAGCGATCGGAGAGGTCCAGCTGCGCCGCTGAGCAGCCGCGGACCGTTAGCCTCACGCGCGATGGACGACGACGCCACGCTGCTCCGCAGGCACACCGAGGGCGACCCGGATGCCTTCGGCGAGCTCGTGCTCCGGCACCGGGACCGGCTCTGGGCTGTGGCGCTGCGCACGCTGGGGGACCGTGAAGAGGCAGCCGACGCCCTGCAGGACGCGCTGCTCTCGGCGTTCCGCGCCGCCGGCGGCTACCGCGGTGACGCGCAGGTGACCACCTGGCTGCACCGGATCGTGGTGAACGCCTGCATCGACCGCACCCGGCGCCGAGCCAGCCGGCCCACGGTCCCGCTCGACGAGCGGACGGACTCCGTGCCCGACCCGCGCGACGACACCGCGACGGTCGACCTCAGGCACGAGCTGCTCGCGGCGTTGGCTTCCCTGCCGGTGGATCAGGCTGCGGCGCTCGTGCTCGTGGACGTCGAGGGTCACTCGGTCCAGGAGGCCGCGCTGATGCTGGAGGTCCCCATCGGCACGGTGAAGAGCCGCTGCGCCAGGGGCAGGACCCGGCTGGCCGTCACCCTTGGCCACCTGCGCACCCCGCGGAACCCCACCTCGCCGCCTGCCGTCCAACCTCCGCAGCCAGCTGACCAGACGATCCCAGAAGAGGAGGCGCAGGCTCCGTGACCGACCACCCGTCCGTGGACCTGCTCGCCGACCTCGCCGCCGGGGTCGCGGTGGATCCTGCCGTCGCCGAGCATGCGGCCGGCTGCGCTGAGTGCACGGCGGATCTCGCAGCGCTCGCCGCCGTCAGCGCCGACCTCGCCGCACTTCCGGCCGTCGCGCTTCCAACGGACATCGCCGCCCGCATCGACGCCGCCCTCGACGCAGAGGCAAGGCCCTCCGCACCGGCTGCCAACGTCGTGCCGCTGGCAAGCCGCCGGCGGCGCGTGCCCGGTTGGGTGAGCGCGGCAGCGGTGGCGCTGGTCGCCATCGGCGGGAGCGCACTACTCGTCGCCAACGGCGTCTTCGACGGACTCGGGTCCCCCTCGAGGCAGGACAGCCACAGCGGAGCTACTCGAGCAGACGCGCCTCACACCGTGCTGTCGGTGAGCGGCACGGACTACTCCGCGCAGAAGCTCGCCGGCCAGCTCACGGGCCTGCTGTCGGGCGTTGAGGCTGCACCGCAAGCCGGCGTGCAGCCGGGAGGCGGCTCCGGAGCAAGCCCGCTCGGGGCGGTCGCTCCCACACCCGCTCCCACGGCTGGGCCGACGACGGCGCAGGACATGAAGGGCGCGCTCACGGACGCGACCCACTTGGCGACGCTGACCGACCCCACACAGCTGGCCAACTGCCTCGCGCGGGGGCTGGGACCCGAGCTCGGCAACCCGCTCGCCGTCGACCTCGCGCGGTTCAACGGAAAGCCGGCCGTCATCGCGGCGTACACGGCAGACGGCCCTCCGGGCCGAGTCGACGTGTACGTGCTCGACCCTGCCTGTCCGGAGGGGTCGTTCATCTACTGGGCCAGGCTGATGCGGCCGACCCCGTCCTAGGGCTCAGCGCAGCAGCCGCGAGGCGAGCGCACCGCCGACCGCGGCGAGGTAGGGCGGCAGCACGACCGACGCCGGCGTGAACGGGCTGTCGCCGCCGCCCACCACGAGGCGGAACGACAAGGCGGTCCCGAGCACGGCCAGACCCGCGCACGCCCACCGCAGCGGCCAGTCCAGGGAACCTCGACCGTGCGTGCGGGCCGCCGAGGTCGCCGCGATCCCCGTGGCGAGGCCCGTCAGCGCAGGCGCCGCCAGGTCGAATCCGGTGGCGCCGACGTACTGGCTCGAGACCCACCCGCCCGCCACCGACACGAGGAAGCCCGTCAGCAGGCCCGCGACCACGCGGGCCCGGGTCGGCCAGGGCGCCTTGACGGACCGGCGGGCTGCGA
>JAVEEJ010000117.1 GCA_030840515.1 Frankiaceae bacterium
GCACCGCGGACTAGTCCGCGAGACCGTCCCAGTGACCTGACCGGGCCGAGGTTCTCAAGCACCAAGGCAGGGGAGGCCAACGACCAGGCCGTGCGCAGCCAGACGAAGCCGACGACCCCGGCGACGATGAGGGGGACGCCAATCAGAGCGCCGACTGCTCCCACGACGACCATGAAGGTGACAGCCGCGGCGATGATGACTGCGACCGCCAGCACCGGCAGCAGCCCGACCAGCAGCGCGACTCCGATCAGGGCCCAGAACCTGGGCCGCACCCGGCCCCACACCGCTCCAGGTGACACCGGATGGCCCAGGACCGCTTCACCGACGACGACGATGATCATGCCGCTGAAGAGCGTGCCGAGAACGCCGCTCACCAGGAAGCCCGCCAGCTGACTTATCAGCTGAAACACCTGTAGCCCGGTGTCCCCGCTGCTGTCGACGCTGTTGCCAGCATCGGCAAGGGGCGTTACGGCGGCGCCGAGCAGCCCAGGGATGACGACGCTCAGGAGCGCCTGGAGAGCTGCGATCAGGGCGGCCAGGCCGAGAGTTGCACCGGGATGGCGCCGGATCATCGCGAACGCCCCGTCGAGCACCTCCCCGACCGCTAGTGGACGCAGCGGGATGATCCCCGGCTTGTTCTCCGGCGGAGGCGGCGCGCCCCAGCCCCACTGCTGCTGCGCCGGAGGACCCCAGCCGGGTTGGGGAGTCCATCCGGGTGGCGGACCCCATCCGGGTGGCGGCGGCCCCTGGGGCTGGTCCGATGGCTCAGTCGGCGGGTGCCAGCCCTGGGGGTCGTCGCTCATGATGGCGGTCATCGTGCCACGCGTGGTCACGTGCGAATCGGCTGTGGCGGTTCACAGGGGCCACGCGCATGGGGTGCTCGAGCGGCGGCCTCGCGCCGGCCGTCTGATGTCACACCTTCGCAACTTGTGACCGTGATCGTCACCGAAGAGCGGGCGATCCGGCTATCCGGTGCGACCATGAGGCCATGAAGGGTCGTGTCCTGGTCGTCGATGACGACACCGCTCTGGCCGAGATGCTCGGGATCGTGCTCCGAGGTGAGGGCCTCGAGCCGTCATTCGTCGCCGATGGTGACAAGGCCATGCAGGCCTTCCGCGACACCAAGCCCGACCTCGTGCTGCTCGACCTGATGCTCCCTGGTACCGACGGCATCGACGTCTGCCGGCAGATCCGGGCGGAGTCAGGCGTGCCGATCGTCATGTTGACGGCGCGCAGCGACACCATCGACGTGGTGGTGGGGCTCGAGTCGGGTGCCGACGACTACGTGGTCAAGCCGTTCAAGCCCAAGGAGCTGGTCGCGCGACTGCGGGCGCGGTTGCGCCGTACCGACGACCCGACGCCCGAGCTGCTGGAGATCTGCGATCTCACCATCGACGTTCCCGGGCACGTGGTCCGACGTGACAGCAGGCCGATCGGCCTGACCCCCCTCGAGTTCGACCTGCTCGTGGCGCTCGCCCGCAAGCCACGTCAGGTGTTCACCCGCGAGACGCTGCTCGAGCAGGTGTGGGGCTATCGGCATGCCGCCGACACTCGCCTGGTCAACGTGCACGTGCAGCGGCTGCGCGCGAAGGTGGAGCGGGACCCTGAGCACCCGGAGGTCGTCCTCACGGTGAGAGGGGTCGGCTACAAGGCCGGTCCGCCGTGAGCCGGTGGCGTCGTTCGATCCAGCTGCGGATCGTCACGACGACGCTGCTCGTGTCCTCGGCCGTCGTGACGATCCTCGGCTTCGTGGTCCTGCACCAGGTCTCGAGCGGGGTCCTCGAAGCGAAGACCAACGCCGCGCGGGCCGAGGCGCGGGCCGGCTTCGGCGAGGCAGCGGACCAGGTGAAGGCGACCGACAGGACCGATGACGCAGCCGTCGCCAGCCTGCTGGACGACCTGATCGGCAGGCTCTCCAGACGGGGCGGCTCGGCGGGGCTGTATGAGCTCGTCATCGTCTCGGAGACGGCTACCCCGGGTCGGCGTACCAACGACATCGAGGTCGAGTCCGTGCCGGCGCGGCTGAAGGCACGCGTCGCGGCCGGCTACCAGGCGTCCACGTTCACCCGGATGCGCTATGAGTCAGGTCGGTCGTTGCCCGGCTATGTCGTGGGTTCGCCGCTCGCGATCGGCGGCATCCCTTCCTACTCGATCTACTACCTCTTCCCGCTCAACCAGGAGCAGGACACGATCTCCCTGGTCCGGCGGACGGCGTTGGTCGCGGGCTTCGTCCTCGTGCTGCTGCTGGCCGCGATCGTCGGGCTGGTCACCCGGCAGGTCGTGACGCCAGTGCGGCTGGCTGCTCGGACCGCGCAACGGCTGGCCGCGGGACGGCTGGAGGAGCGGCTTCAGCCCAAGGGAGAGGACGACCTCGCCCGGCTGGCGACCTCGTTCAACACGATGGCCGAGGCGCTGCAGCGCCAGATCCGCCGACTCGAGGAGCTGTCGCGGATGCAGCGCCGTTTCGTGTCCGACGTCTCCCACGAGCTCCGCACACCTCTGACCACGATCCGGATGGCTGCCGACGTGCTGCACGAGGCGAGGAGCGGCTTCGACCCCGCAGTCAGCCGTTCCGCGGAGCTGCTGCAGACCCAGATCGACCGCTTCGAGGCGCTGCTGGTGGACCTGTTGGAGATCAGCCGCCACGACGCCGGGGCGGCTGTGCTCGAGGCCGAGCCCGTGGACCTGCGGGCCGTCGTGCAGCGCGTGGTGGAGACCTGCTTGCCCTTGGCCCAGCGCCGCGGCGGAACGATCGAGGTCGAGCTGCCTGCGCAGGAGGTCGTGGCCGAGGTCGACCCGCGCCGGGTCGAGCGGATCCTGCGCAATCTCATCGGCAACGCCCTCGAGCACGGTGAGGGGCGGCCCGTGGAGGTGGCCATGGACGCCGACAAGGACGCGGTGGCGATGACGGTGCGGGACCACGGGGTGGGCCTTCGCCCCGGCGAGACCTCGTTGGTGTTCAGTCGGTTCTGGCGTGCCGACCCCGCACGCGCCAGGTCCACGGGAGGCACCGGCCTCGGGCTGTCCATCGCGCTCGAGGACGCGCACCTGCACGGCGGGTGGCTGCAGGCGTGGGGCGAGCCGGGCCAGGGATCGCAGTTCCGGTTGACCTTGCCGCTGCTGGCGCGCAAGCAGCTGCGGGCCTCACCCCTCCCGCTTCAGCCGGGCGACGCGCCCGGGCGGTTGCGCGGACGCCACAGCGGCACAGGCGCAGACAGCTCGGTGATCAGTGGCTAGGACCACCGCCCTGCGCCGCGCCGCGCTCGTCGTGCTCGCTGTCGCGCTCTCGGCGTGCTCGGGCGTGCCTGACAGCGGGGCGGTCAAGGACGAGAAGTCGTTGCCGCTCATCGCCGAAGCCGACGACGTGCGGGTGCTCGCCGAGTCGGCGCACTCCGGCCAGTCAGCCGTCGAGGTGGTGCGCGGCTTCCTCCGCGCAGCTGCGAGCTTCGATGACGACCACGCGGTGGCGCGCACCTACCTCGACAGCCGCGCGAGCTCGTCCTGGCAGCCATCAGGGGCGGGCGTGTACGGCGGCGGCCTTGACCCGCAGGTGACCCCGGTGTCGTCCACACCCACCACGGCCGTGGTCAGCTTCGTCGCCCCGCGCGTGGCCGAGGTGACACCCGACGGCACCTGGAACCCGTCCGCACCGCATGCCCTGCTGCGGGACCGGTTCGCACTGGTGAAGCGCGACGGCGAGTGGCGCATCAGCGACCCGCCGCAGAGCCTGCGACTCACGCCGGGGGACATCGAGCGCTCGTTCCGGGCCGTCTCTGTCTACTTCCTGAGCCCCAACCGCGACGTGGTCGTGCCCGACCACCGCTATCTGCCGGTGGAGCGCCGGGCGTTGTCCACCGCACTGGTCAGGACCTTGCTCGCCGGCCCCTCTCGTGCGGTCGCCGGCTCGGTACGCACGGCGGTGCCCGCGGGGACCAAGCTCATCGGCACCGCGCCGGTGGTGGACGGTGTGGTGACCGTTGACCTCTCACGTGCGGTGCTCGACGCCGATGCCCGTGGGCTCGTCGAGCTGTCGGCCCAGCTGGTGTGGACCCTGCGCGAGCTCGGCACCGAGTTCACCGAGCTGCGTCTGCTGGCCGAGGGAGCCCCCCTGAAGGTGGCCGGAGCCTCCGCCACCCAGCACGCGACCGCCTGGGCGCAGTTCGATGCCGATGAAGGCGCCGACGTCGCGGGATACCTCGACGCCCGCGGGCGGCTCGTCCGCGTCGGCGGCGGCGTCTTCCCCGGACCCGTGGCCAGCGGCTCGCTCCGGCTGGCGACGCCGGCGCTGGGGCCTGGCGCGAAGGCCGTCGCGGGCATCGGCTCGGGCCCTTCCCTGTGGGCGGGACCGCTCACCGGTCCACACCGCGTCGCGACCGCACTGGCCTTCACCGGTCCCTCCATCGACCACTCCGGCCGCGTGTGGGTGGTTGAGCAGGTTCGGGCGGGCCAGCGCGTGGTGGCGTTCGACAACGGAGCTCGCCGGGCGGTTGCGAGCCCGCTGCCCACCTCCGGGGTCAGCGCCCTGCGCGTCTCGCGCGACGGCACTCGGGTGGCCGTGATCGTGCGCGGGCGGCTCCTGGTCGGTCGCATCGAGCCGGCGGGGACCGCGCTGCGCATCGGCGCGCTGGTGACGGTGGCTCCAGAGCTCACTCAGGCCCTTGACGTCAGCTGGGTCGACGGAGATGAGCTGGTGGTGCTTGCTCGCGGCCCAGCCACACCGCGGCCCGTTCCCTGGTTCGTCAGCGCCGACGGCTATCGCGTCCAGCAGGCGCCCGCCAGCGGCGACGTCCAGACCGGCTACAGCGCCATCGCGGCGGGTTCGGGCAATGCGCCGTTGCTCGTCGCGGATGCCGCGAACGTCTACCGCTATGTGGCGGGTCGCTGGACCCGGATCGGTCGGGGCAGCTCGCCGACCTACGCCGGCTGAGCCGTCCACAACCTG
>JAVEEJ010000215.1 GCA_030840515.1 Frankiaceae bacterium
CCTTTTCCGACGCAAGTACCCCCGGTGGTGGTTTGACTGGAACGTCGAGCTGCAGCGCTTTACCAGCCGCGTCGCCGTCTACCTCGCGCTGATGGACGACCGCTACCCGTCGACTGATGAGCAGCAGTCCGTGCGACTCGACTACGTCTACCCCGACGCGGAGCGGGATCTCAACCGGTGGCTTCCCCTGGTGAAGTGGCTGCTGGCCATCCCGCACTTCATCGTCCTGTTCTTCCTCTGGGTCGCCGCGCTTGTGGTCGTCGTACTCGCCTGGTTCGCCATCCTGTTCACTGGTCGCTATCCGCGCGGGATGTTCGACTTCGTGGAAGGCGTCATGCGCTGGGATCAGCGCGTCATCGCCTACGCCCTTGTGCTCACTACCGACCGCTACCCGCCGTTCAGTTTGGCTGCGGACTCGGGCGCTCGCTAGTGGCCGCTCCGGTGGTCGTCCCGCCACCTACTGAGAGTGCTGTCCCAGCATCGGTGACTGGTATGCCGCTGCGCATCCTGCGCTCCGAGGGCCTCGTTCTGTTCGCTGCCGCGCTCGCCGCGTTCTTCACCGCTCTCGATGAGCCCGTCTGGCTGATCCCGTTGTTCCTGTTCGGGCCCGATCTGCTGATGGTCGGGTACGCGCGGTCCAGCCGGGCAGGAGCGGCGCTCTACAACCTGGCCCACTCCTACCCAGCCCCGGCCCTGCTCGGCGCCTGCGCCCTCGGGGCCTCGAGCCACCTGTGGCAGGCGGTCGCGCTGATCTGGTTCGCGCACATCGGCATGGACCGCGCACTCGGCTACGGCCTCAAGTACGAAGCCGGCTTCCAGCACACCCATCTCGGCCACATCGGGCGATGAAGGACGCCCCGGTGGCGGGAGCGTCCTCCAGTCCCGCTCGCCGTTCAAGCTGGCCGGTGCAGGTCGCCCTGGTGGGTCTCGCTGCCATCCCCGTCATCGCCGGCACCATGCGGCTGACCGAGGTGTTCGGCGGGCCGCACGTGATGCCGGCCAACCCTCGCATCGCTGCGTCACCCGCGCCCGTCGTGGTGCACATCGTCGGTGGCGGCGTGTTCCTGCTCCTGGGCGCCTTCCAGTTCTCAGCACTGCTACGCAGGCGGAAGCCGAACTGGCACCGCCGGGCCGGTCGTGCCCTCGTGGGGCTCGGTCTCGCCGCAGCGCTCGCCGCTCTTTGGATGACGCTGCTCTACCCGAGGCAGACCGGCACCGGCGTGGTTCTGTACCTGATGCGTTTGGGGTTCGGGTCGGCGATGACGGCAAGCATCATCCTCGGCTTCAAGGCCATCCGACGCCACGACATCACGCAGCACCGGGCGTGGATGACGCGCGCCTACGCCCTCGGGCTCGGTGCCGGCACCCAGGCGTTCACCATCGGCACGGGACAGGCCATCTTCGGGAAAACCGTGCTCACCACCGACCTGTCGACTGCCTCTGGCTGGATCATCAACCTCGCCATCGCCGAGTACTTGATCCGCCGACCGAACAGACGCCGGGCTCACGACTGGCGCCCTCGACGAAGGGCCGAGCTGGCGACCTCAACATGACCTGGGGTCACGGCCGGGTGCCGCTGGGCTGTCACATCGCTTCGGCGGCTCCGGTGACGCTGCCTTCCTGACTCGAAAGGACCATTGCGAAAGAATTCTTTCGAAACTAGTGTTTCGACCTATGGACATCCGCGACCCCGGCGCCCTGCGCGCCCTGGCCCATCCGCTGCGCTTCGCGTTGCTCGAGTTGCTCCTGACGGAGGGTGAGGCGACCGCCACCCGGTGCGCCCAGATCCTCGACGAGAGCCCCAGCAACCTGAGCTTCCACCTGAGGACCCTCGCCAAGCACGGGTACATCGAGGCCGTGCCCGGCGGCTCCGGCCGGCAGCGGCCGTGGCGGCTGGTGGACACCCAGCAGCGGATCAAGATGGAAGACAGTGCAGCCGGACGCCAGGCGGGGGCGGTCTTCAGCGAGTTCTTCGTCGAGAACGAGTTCGCCCGGATCCGCAGCTGGCTGCGCAGGGCGCCGAACGAGGGCGAGTGGCGCGACGCGACGAACCTCGGCGCGAGCATCGCGTTCGTCACCCGCGAAGAGCTGCGGGACCTCGAGCACGAGATCGAGGCCTTGCTGCTCAAGCACGAGGACCGCGTCGCAGATCCGTCCAAGCGCCCCGAAGGGTCGCGACCCGTGCGGATCTTCGTCGCGACGAGCGTCGGCGAGCACGGGCAAGGCTCGTGAGCGCGCTTCGTGACGCGCGGGTCCGGCGGATGGTCCTGGGCTCCGGGCTGTCGAGCTTCGGGGACAGCGCGCTCTACCTGACTCTCGGGATCTGGGCCAAGGACCTCACCGGCTCGAACGCCCTCGCCGGCATGACGTTCCTTTTCCTCGGCCTGCCCGGGCTCTTCGGGCCGCTGGCCGGGCACCTGATCGACCGGGTCGGCAGGCGCCGGCTCATGATCTGCGCCGACCTGCTCGGCGCTGGCCTCGTGATCGGCTTGCTGGCCGTGCACGACCGATCGGATCTGTGGATCCTCTACGCCGTCGCTGTCGGCCTCGGCGCGGTGCTCACCCTGCACGGCGGGGCCCGTTCAGGACTGCTGCGCGACATGCTCCCCGACGCACAGCTCGGCAGCGCGAACGCGGCGTTCCAGACCCTGTCGCAGGGCCTGCGGTTGTTCTCTCCTCTGGTCGGAGCCGGGATCTACGCGAGTGCGGGGGGCGGGTTGCTCGCCGTACTCGACGCCATGACGTTCCTCGTGTCGGCGGCGGTGCTCAGCACCATCCGGGTCGTCGAGTCCGAGCCCGACCCAGCAGAGCCGTTCCGTCGCGCCGTCACCGCGGGCTTCCGCCATCTGTGGCAGGAAGTCGTGCTGCGACGGATCGTGGCGGCTGCCGCCGTCACCTTCATCGTGATGGGCTTCTACGAGACCGTGCTCTTCGCCCTGGCTGACCAGGGGCTTCATCGGTCGCCGCCATTCGTGGGAGTGCTGCTCTCCTCGCAAGGGGGCGGGTCCATCCTCGGCGGCATCACCGCCGCGGCCTTGCTCAAGCGCTGGGGCGAACCGCGTCTTGTCGCGGCCTCGCTGCTCGCCTTCAGCCTCGGCTCACTGCTGGCAATCGTCGCGACCGTGCCGACGGTGCTGGCAGGGACGTTCATCGACGGCATCGCGGTGTCCTGGCTGGTCGTCGGGTTCGGGACCGCCCTGCAGAGGCGCACGCCGCCGAGGCTGATCGGCCGCACGGGCACGGCCGCCAACGTCCTGCTCGACGTGCCGCAGACTGCGTCGATCGCCTTGGGTGCCGTGCTCATCTCGATGGTCGACTACAGGCTGCTCATGGCTTGCGTCGTGGCTATGACGCTGGCATCGGGCGTATGGCTGGCCACGCGCCGAGACGTGCCGGCCTCGCCAGAGGTCGCCGCGCTCGCGGTCGTGCCCGTGTAGGTGTCTGCGCGTTCCTAACCACGGGAGCGGGGGACACGTCTTGCTCATTGACAGGCGCGTCGCTCAGGGCAAGCGTCGAGTCGCCAACACAGTCACCCGGGAGGGGACGAGCATGAGCACACGGATCGGCGACGCGGAGCAGATCAGCGCCAGGATCGACGGCTACCTCGACGGCTGCCGCAGCGGCGAGGAGACGCCTCTGAAGGAGGCGTTCCACCCGGACGCCCGGATGTTCGGGGCAGTCGGCGACCAGCGCTACGACACGACGATCATCCCGGGTATGAGCGCCGCCGTGGCGGCCCAGCCGACGGGCAACCACGCAGCACGGATCCTGTCCATCGACGTCGAAGGTGACGCCGCTTGCGTGAAGCTCGCCGAGTCGGGCTTCTGGGGCCAGGACTTCGTCGACTTCTTCCTGCTCTCGCGCATCGAAGGCGACTGGCAGATCGTGGCCAAGTCCTTCACCCACAACGGCGAGAGCGCGACGCGCTGAGTGATCGAGTGTCACGGATCATCGGACTGCGCACGGGCAGCGTGTTGAAGCTTTAGCCGGTGCCATGTCGCCGAGCCGCGGAAGAGGCCCCTCACTCCGACAACGGCGACGCAGAGGCCGTGTCTGTCCGGCGTCTCGCGATGGCTCGGCGCAGAGGCGTGTTGAGCCCACGACGTCAGTCATGAGCAATGCCACCGTTCGCACCACGCCTCCCCCGGCAGTGGCGCCATCGCCCACTGCAGCGGGGCTTGGGCGTATACCGGCGCTATACCGGCGCTGCTCATCCTGGTTGCGACCCGTTGGCAACGGCCGGCGACGACCTGGGAGAGCCTCATGATCCGACCCACCCCGCGGCTGCGGCGCGTCGCCTTCGTTATCGCACTGGGCGGTGCGGTTTCGCTGGGTGTCATCGGTCTGGCCGCGGCCGGCATCCCGAGTACGACGACCTCGATGATCTCGGCCTGCTACAAGACGAGCGGCGGGGCGCTCCGCGTCATCGACCGGCAGGCCGGCGCCGCGTGCCTCAGCGGTGAGCGCCTGCTCGAGTGGAAGTCCAAGAGCCTGCGCTACCGGGGGAGCTGGTCCAGCACGACGAACTACCTGGCCGACGACATCGTCAACGCCGCGGGGACGGCGTACGTCGCGAAGCTCTCCAGCACCGGGAAGGCGCCGGCTACCAATGCGGGCTCCTGGGGAGTGCTTGCGGCCCGTGGCGCAACCGGCGCAACGGGCGCACGAGGCGCAACCGGAGCCGTAGGGCCGAGCGGAGCTACGGGGCCAACCGGCGCCGCGGGACCGACAGGCCCACGGGGCGTCACAGGTTCGGTGGGCGCGACCGGCGCGCCAGGAGCTGACGGACCCCCTGGTCCGGCCGGACCCCCTGGTCCGACATCATCGAGCTTCGCGTCGCACGATCCGGCTGACTTCGAGGTCACCGACAGCAACTACGGCCAGGTCATCTCGCTCCGAGACGGCACGAACGGCTCGTCCGGTGGCGACCTTGTGGTGCCCTTCACTGGGCGGATCTTCGTGTCCGCGACGCTGATGTTTCACGCTCCCGACGCCTGGCAGGACGTCATCTGCCTGCCGAGGGTCGCCCGCGTTGGGGAAGCAGCCGGGCCGATCGATGCACAGCGCCTTGACTTCAGGCTGGAGGCCGGCGCCTACAACGGGTTCAGCGTGGTCGGGTCGGCCGCGGTCACGCCCGGCACCTATTACGTGAGCATCGGCTGCGGGGCGTTCAACTACGGGACCGGCCGCCGGGCCCAGTTCATGTCCGGCACGCTGCTCGCCTGGGCGATCGCTGCGTAGCCCTAGCGGAGGATCGCATCTGGATCGAAAGCCGAGGGTCCGCCGTTCATGGTGGTCCAGGTCAACCGGGCCGAGGACGGGTTCCGTGGAGTGTCCGAGGGGGGACTTGAACCCCTACAGAGAGCACTTACGTGCCTTACCGATCAGCACATCCTGGTGCCTGTGACCTGCGCCGATGCGCACTGCACGAAGCCGAGCGCTACCGACTGGTGCCTTGGTTTACAGACCCCGTTGTAGCACGCGTTGTAGCACGGCGGCCAGAGCAGGGGTCAGCCAGGAGCCCGGCCCTTTGCCCGCCCGGTCGTTCTCCATCTGTGGATAGCCGGGGTAATGGGCTCCGTCGGCGGCCGATCGGCATACACGCGGCTGCATGACGGACCGACGCCGCGTCCGCTCATGCCGGCTAGGGGATGTCACCAGAGATCGCCCGTGAACTTCGGCTCGTGGCGCGCTCAGCGGGCTGCCAGCCGGATCCCGCGTTTCCTCTGCGCTCTTGGCAGCAGGGACAGCACGATCCGTGGCCTGCCGGGGTCGGGCTGCCCAAAACTGTCGGACTTCCCTGGCACGCTGGGTCCTACCGAGAGCAGGAGTCCAAGCCCCATGCCGCCCAAGCGCAAGAAGCAGCCGCCCGAGCGCGAGCGCCACCGCGTGTGGGTCGCAGCCGGCGGCCGGTGCGCGATCTGTGGCAAGTACCTGCTCGAAGGACCACTGACAAAGCGCCCGTTCCGGCTCGGCGAGCTCGCCCACATCGTCGGGCAACAGAACTCGCCAGGCTCGCCGCGCGGGACCGTGGAGGCGATGTCGGACGCGGACCGCGACAGGGCCGAAAACCTGATGCTCGTCTGCGCGGGGGAGCACCAGGAGATCGACCGCGACGGCGTCCTCGACCTGCTGCGGGTGCAGGAGCTCCGGGCGATCAAGGCCAAGCACGAGGACTGGATCCGCCGCGTCACCGGCCTGCGCCCGGACGACACGACGGTCGTGGTGCGCATGCTCGGGGACGTGCGCGGTCGGGCGGTGGAGCTGGACCGGGCGACGGCGACCGCCGCCGTGATCCGGGGTGACGCCCGCTGGCCGGACTTCCCGCTCACCTACGCCCAAGACGGCGTCGAGATCGACCTGCGGCAGCTCCCCGGCGAGGACCCCGCGACCGACGCCTACTGGTCGACAGCGATCACGAAGATCGACGCCGTCATCGAGCGGCTCAAGGAGGGCG
>JAVEEJ010000123.1 GCA_030840515.1 Frankiaceae bacterium
GGAGCCGTTGGCCGAGGCGGAGTCGACGGTGAAAGCCACCGGAGCGCTCACGTAGTCGCCTGTGCCGGGGCCACCGCCGGGCGTGGTGGCCCCCTGGTGGACGATCCGCGCCACGAGCTTGCCGGGGTTGTCCCCGTAGGTGGTCGGGTCCCAGATCCTCAGCCGCGCGTGGTCGGTGGTGTCCGACTGGAACTCCCACGTGTAGGTGTGGTTCGTCGGGTTGCAGCTACGACCGTTGTCGACGGTCGGCTGGCCCTGGATGTCGTGGCCGTTGAGGTAGGCGTCGAGCGTGTCCCAGTCCCACTGACCCGTCACGATGGAGCGCTGCCGCCGCCAGGTCGAGTCCGACCGCGTCGTCGAGCACTCGGCGTCGGCGCTGCCGCCGCCCCACCCGAACGAGCCCGTGACGGTGATCTTGTACTTCTCCCCGGCCTGGAGCACGCCCTTCGTGGCGAGCCCCGAGCCGTAGGTGGCCGGGAGGGTGATCAGCTCGTTCTCCAGCGCGGGACCGCTGGGGACCGGGTTCGGCTGCGGGACCGGCTGCGGCTCGGGGTAGCGAACCGTGCTGCTGGTGCCGTCGCCGTTGCCGGTGCCCGCTCCGTCACCACCGCTGCCGCTGCTGCCACCGGTTGGTGGGAAGACGTACGGGGTGCCCTTGGTCCAGAACGAGGTGAGCTTCTTCGCGCCGGCCCAGCTCAGGCTGATGTGGACGTGCGAGGTGTGCGGGTCGGCACCCGTGTAGGGGCGCCAGCCGGCGGAGGCGTTGTAGGCCGACCAGATCTGACGGTTCCAGATGACGTACATGACGCCGAGTCGGCGGGCGTTGGCGAAGGTGTTCCCGTACTTGTCCGTCTTGCGCAGCCAGGTGAGGAAGGCGTAGGCCTTGGTGCGCTCGCTCGTGTTGGAGTAGCGCACACCCCAGTCCCACGCGCGGCCCTCCTTGTGCTCACTCTGGCCACCGACCGAGCACGCCCGCGTGATGCCGAGGTCGGCCGTCCCGGGGTAGGCCTTCATGACGAACGCCCGAAGCGCACCGGTGCCGACCTTGACGGTCGGGCTGCAGGTGGTCTGACCCTGGTAGGGCGCCAGGCTCTCGATCGCCTTGCTGAACGCAAGATCCGGCAGCGCCGCGCTGGCGGAGCCGGCAGCGACGAAGGTGGTGGCGAAGGTCGCGGCAGCAGTCAGCACGGTGACGACAAGCGCGCGGGTGCGCGATACGGACACGAAGGTGCTCCTCGATAACGACAGCGGGGTTCCCCATGACCGTCGTCGGCTGGCAGGTCGACCCTGAGCGCAGGGGAGCCACTGTCACCCCGAAGGCAGCGGTCAAATCGGGCAATAACGGGGCGAGCCTGGCTGTGAGTTCAGCCGATCGGCCCAGCGCGATCTCCAGGTGTCACGGCTGACTAGCCGAATGCGCCGCCGTAGCGCCGGTCGCGCCGGACGTACTCCTCGACGGCGCGCCAGAGGTCGCGGCGATCCACGTCGGGCCACAGCACGTCGTCGAAGACCAGCTCCGCGTAGGCCGACTGCCACAGCAGGAAGTTGGAGATGCGCTGCTCCCCCGACGTGCGCAGGAACAGGTCGACGTCGGGCATGCCCGGCTCATCGAGGTAGCGCGCGAACACCCGCGGGTCGACCTTCGACGGGTCCAGCCGCCCGGCCGCGACGTCACGTGCCAGGGCAGCCGCGGCGTCGGCGATCTCAGCACGCCCCCCGTAGTTGACGCACATCGTGAGCGTGAGCACCTTGTTGTCCCGGGTCAGCTCCTCGGCCTCCTGGAGCTCGTCGATGACGGACTTCCACAGCCGCGGCCGACGCCCTGCCCAGCGCACCCGCACGCCCAGCGCGTGCATCTCGTCGCGCCGCCGGCGGATCACGTCACGGTTGAAGCCCATGAGGAAGCGCACCTCGTCCGGCGAGCGTTTCCAGTTCTCGGTGGAGAACGCGTACGCCGACACCCAGCCGATCCCGAGCTCGATCGCGCCCTCGACCACGTCGAAGAGCGCCGCCTCACCTGCCTCGTGCCCCTTGGTGCGCGGGAGCCCGCGTTGCTTGGCCCAGCGTCCGTTGCCGTCCATGACGAGCGCCACGTGACGGGGGATCGCGTCACGCGGCAGGTCGGGGGCGGTTGCCCCGCTGGGGTGCGGGGACGGAGGGCGGGGGCGAGTACGGCGACTCATGTGCCGGCCATGCTGCGCGGCTCCGCTTCGCTTCGCTGCTCGCTCATGCGCGCTCGACGAGGCGCAGCGACCGCAGCCCGCGCTCGAGGTGCCACTGGAGGTAAGCCGCAACCAATCCGCTCGCCTCACGACGCGGACCCGGCAGGGAGGCATCCGCCTGCTGCCAGTCCCCGGCGAGCAGCGAACCCATCAGGAGCAGTGCCGCAGGTGTCGGGTTGGCCGCCCCCGCGGGCCGGCAGTCCGGGCACACCGAGCCACCCCCGGCGACGGCGAACGCCCGGTGCGGGCCGGCGGCCCCGCAGCGGGCGCAGTCGGTGAGGGAGGGGGCGTAGCCGGCGACGGACAGGCTGCGCAGCAGGAACGCGTCCAGCACCAGACCTGCCGCGTGCTCCTGGAGGGCCAGCGCGCGCAGCGCACCCACCACCAGCATGTAGAGCCGCAGCGAGGGCTCGCGCTCCTCCGCCGTCAGCCGCTCCGCCGTCTCCAGAACGGCCGTCGCCGAGGTGTAGCTCGCGTAGTCAGCCACGATCTGCTCGCCGAACGCGTCGATCGACTCAGCCTGCGTGACGATGTCGAGCTCGCGGCCGGCGTAGAGCTGAAGGTCCACGTGGCTGAAAGGCTCCAGGCGGGCGCCGAACTTGCTCTTGGTGCGCCGGACCCCCTTGGCCACAGCGCGGACCCGCCCGTGCCGGCGCGTCAGGAGCGTGATGATCCGGTCGGCCTCCCCCAGCCGCTGGGTGCGTAAGACCACGCACTCATCCCGGTAGAGGCTCACCGGCTGAGCCTACGGCGGCCCGACGGCCAGACCCGGCAGGAACACCCACGCCAACGGCGAAGGGTCCTTCCATGAAGCGTCGCCGTGCTCTCGCCGTACTCGCCTCCGCTTCTCTCGCCCTCAGCTTGCCCGCCGCCGCGGCACAGCGAGGGCCGAGCGGGCCGACGCCGCCCGCCGGGGCGATCTCGTCGAACGTGCGGTTCGTGGCCAACATCCCCAACCTGGCAACGGCGATCTCGATCAACTTCCTCGGCGACACGATGTTCGTGTCGACGGTGCACGGCATCTACTCGTACGACGTCAGCGACCCGGCCAACCCCAGCCTGCTGGGCGCGCTGCCGCAGTACATCTGGGAGAACGAGGACGTCGAGCTGGACGCGGCTCGCAAGCTGTTGTTCATCTCCCGCGACCCGCGTGGCTTCACCTCGCCCGCCACGACGGCGTTCCCCTACGGCATGGTGCAGGTGGTCGACGTCTCGATCCCGCATGCGATGGTGGAGAAGAGCCAGATCCTGCTGCCCAGCGGGCACACCACGACCTGCGTCGACCACTGCCGCTATCTGTGGACCGCGGGTCCCGCGACGGGCGCGACCCAGCCTGCCGACTGGGGCGGCCGGCCCGTCTTCGCCACCGATCTGCGTGACCCGATGAGCCCGAAGCAGTGCCCGCACGCGATCGACGAGCACCGCAACGACGGCAAGACCGACTACACGCACGACGTGCAGGTCGACGCTCGCGGCATCGCCTGGATCACGGGCTCGGGCGGCATCCGTGGCTACTGGGTCAGCGGCAAACACCGCGACCCCGTGAGCGGGAAGACCAAGACCGCCACGGGCTGCGACCCCGTCCCCTACGCCGGCGGCGGCACCGACCTCGGCCAACTGGCCACCAAGGACGGCGTCATGCACAACTCCTGGCGTGACCTCAACGCGAGCGTCGACGGACGCCGAGGCGACGTGCTCTACGCCACCGAGGAGGTCACGGTCACCAACTGCAACCAATCGGGGAAGTTCGCGATCTACGACCTCAAGGGCTCGTACGGCGGGGCGGGGTGGCGCTCGACGAAGACCAAGCCTTACCGCCTCAAGGTGCTGTCGACCTGGACACCGGAGAAGAGACCCGGCTCGAGCGGCTGCGACTCCTCGCACTACTTCACCGACCGCGGTGACCAGGTGACCGCCAACGCGTTCTATACGCAGGGCACGCGCATCCTCGACCTGCACAACCCGCGCCAGCCGAAGCAGATCGCCTACTTCCGGCCGGACGACGCCGACACGTGGGCGGCCTACTGGCACAAGGGGTTCATCTTCATCGCCGACTTCCAGCGCGGCGTCGACGTCATCCAGCTCACCGGCGCTGCCGCGAAGGTCGGCACCCATGCCGCACCCACGCTGGTTGCTCCCATCTCGCTGCGGACCAAGCCGCTGCCGAGACTGGACACCCGACCGTCGACCACCTACGGCTGGCTCTGCGCCTGACCGCCCCGGTCGATAACCGGTAGCGCCACGGGGCGCGTGGGGTCAACCTGACCTCATGGAGATCGAGGTCGTTCACCCCGGCACGTCCGAGCGCCGGCTCAAGCAGTGGCACGCCGCTGAGGTCGCGTCGACTGGTGCCGAGCGCGGATGGCCGCTGCCCGCGATGACACTGCAGGAACTCGAGGGCCACGCCCGCCATCCGGGCGGCGAGCCGATCGCCCGCTACGAAGCTCTGCTCGCGGTCGAGGACGACGAGGTCATCGGCTTCGCCCACAGCTGGTGGCTCAGCGCCGACAACCGGCACTTCGTCGACGCGAGCACCCATGTGCTGCCGGAGCGGCGGCGCGAGGGGATCGGCCGTGCGTTGCTCGACCATCTCGTAGCCGCGGCGCGTGCAGACGGCCGCCGGTCGATCAGCCTCCCCGGCCCGCTCGGCAGTGCAGGCGCCCAGTTCGCCGAGGCCGCGGGGGCGAAGGAGAGCCTGATCGAGCGACACAGCGTCCTCGACCTCGCCGACGTCGATGCCGCCCTCGTGGACCGCTCCGCCCCACCGTCGCCCGGCTACCGTCTCGAGGCGTGGGGCGAGGTGCCCCCCGAGCACCTCCTGCCGAGCCTGGCCAGCGCCCAGGAGTCGATGGACGACGCACCCAAGGGCGCCCTCGACATCGCTCGCGACACCTGGACCCTCGACATGATCCGGGCCCTGTACGCACTGACCGCCGCCCGTGGCTACCGCCGTCTGGTGGTGGCCGCCGTGCACGAGGCGAGCGGCGACGTGGCCGGGTTCACCGAGGTCCAGCTCCCTCCGGGGAGGAGCGAGTACGCCGAGCAGGGGGACACGGTCGTCGTACCCGCACACCGCGGTCATCGGCTCGGCATGTCGATGAAGTCAGCCATGCTCCAGCGCTTGCGCGTCGAGGCTCCTCAGCTGGAGCGGATCTCCACTTGGAACGCCGAGGAGAACCAGTGGATGCTGGCCGTCAACGTGGCCCTCGGCTTCAAGCCGGCCGAGCTCTGGGGGATGTATCAGCTGACTGTGGGGTGAATCGGCATGGAATCGCCACCGGATGCGTTGTGACGTGACACGCTTCCAGCGGTACCCCCTCCCCCTCGTGAAGGACCTCGCATGCGCCGATCCGTCTCTTCCGTCGTGCTCGCGGTCGTGGCCGCAGGCACCCTGATCGGCGGCCTCGCTGCACCTGTGGGTGCCAGCAAGCCCGCGTCGGACCCGACGCAGCGAGTCACCCTGGTGCTCGCACCCAAGGACAGGGTGGCGCTACGCGCGTTGGCCATGGCAAAGGGGCGTCCGACCGCGGCCGGCCTCAAGGCGGCACTGCCTTCCTCTGACGCTTACACCAAGGTGCCCAGTGCGGCGCGGGCGCTCGGAATGACGGTGCGGTCCAGTCGCCGGTGGGCGATCCAGCTGGAAGGCAAGCGCAGCCACATCCTCAAGGCCTTCGGGGGCAACCGGCCGGGCTCCGTGCCAGGGCTCCTCACAGTTCCGCAGTCCATGAGCAGCTACGTCTCGCTGGTCCTGGACCAGAACGCCGGACGGGGCGCGTTCAAGCACGCGGTCACCCACCCTGCGGCCCCGAGCGCCGACGACCTCAGGCAGGCGAACGGGGCGGGCCCGCGCTACGCCCCGCCGAGCAACGGAACGCGCGCGACGATCGCCACGGTCCAGCTCAGCGACTGGGACAGCAGCTCCCTGAGCACCTACACCGCCGCCTCCCACGCCGCCGACGCCAACCTGCCGAGCTCGGTGTCCCTGGTTCACAGCGATGACCCCTTCGACCCGGCAGTCTTCGACCCGGACGGCGCCGTAGAGGTGGCGCTCGACCAGGAGTCCGTCTACGCCGTTGCGCCCTCGGCCAGGCAGCGCGTCTACACGTCGGGCAACTCCATCGGCGGAATGCTGGACTCGATCTACGCCATCGGAGACGACGCCCTGGCCAGCGAGGACGACAACATCGTCGCCGCCAGCATCTCGTGGGGAATCTGCGAGTCCGACCTCGGCACGGGCAGTGCCGCCGGTCAGGCCGCAGCCAGCTTCCTGGACGCGGTGTCCTACGCGACGCTGCTGGGTGTCACGGTCTTCGCGTCGAGCGGTGACGAGGGAACGACCTGCACCAGTCCGACCAGGACGGACGGCAACGGCGACCCCGTGGTGTACCTGAACGACGTATCGCTGCCGGCGAGCGTGCCGACTGTCGTGTCGGTGGGCGGCACCAGCGGCGGGGTGCCGGACGCCGCTGTCGGACTCACGTCGTGGGACGAGGCCGATGACCCGTCGACACCTGCCAACGATCCGCGTGGCTCCGGCGGAGGGTCGTCCAAGCTCTTCGCCCGACCGGACTACCAGGCTGCTTCGGTCCCGGCCGCCACGAGCCGACAGGTGCCCGACATCGCCGCACTCGCGGGAGATCCGGGCTTCGAGGTCTACACACCCACGACCGGCTGGATCCGTGTGGGCGGGACGAGCCTCGCATCGCCCGTCTCGGCGGCTTCACTGGCCAACGTCGTGGGAGCCCGGGCCTACGGGTTGGGCAACATCCTCAGCGACCTGTATGCCGCAGCCCCCTCGGGGTTTGTGGATGTGACGACCCAAGGTGACGGCGGGGCCGTCGGCTCGGCGAAGGGCGCAGCCGCCGACACAGCCGTCGGCTACGACAACGCCACGGGGCTCGGCGTCCCGAAGTGGACGACGATCGTCCCCGTGCTGACAGGGATTCCTCACCTGAGCCCCACCCGGCGGTGGACCAACCAGGTGATCGCCGGTCTCACCATCAGGAAGAGCCCTGGAGCCAGCGCAAACGCTCGCTACCGCGTGGCGGACACGCAGTATGGAGCGGCGGACTGCTCCATCACTGCAGGCGAGACCACAACGGCCAATCCGCCCACCAGCTATGACCTGCGCGGGCCGGTTCAGGGAAGTGTCCCGGCGCACTACTACGACGGGGACTACGTGCTCGCCGCCGTGGAGCACGATGGGAGCGCGTGCCGAGTCGGCTACCGCACCATCACCCTGGACACGGTGACGCCCCAGCTGAGCAAGCCGGTCATCGCGGTCTACACGGGCACCGGCAACTCCAAGCTCAAGGCGACCTGGACGTCGAGTGACGACGGCAGCGGTATCGACTACCACCGCGTCGTGGTGCAGCGCTACGCGCCTGGGTCGTCGACTCCGGTCACCCAGAAGGACGTGCAGACCAGCGCAACGGCCTACATCTTCGACGGGCTTCCCGGTTACGGGTACGTCGTCACGGTCCAGGTGAAGGACCGGGCCGGCAACATCCTGGGCGCCGCGTCATCGAAGACCACCGCGTACGACAACGACGCGCTCGGCTACGGCGGGACTTGGACGAAGTCGATCAGCGGGAATGACTTCCGCGGCTACTCACGCTACGCCAGCGCGGCCGGTCAGACTGCCGCGCGGACTGCAACTGGACGCGGCTACTACCTGCTCATGCGCACCTGCTCGATCTGCGGTCGAGCCACGGTCACGGTGGGCGGGGTCAGCAGGACGATCGACCTCTACTCCTCAACCACCAAGTCGCGGGTGCAGTTCTTCGCCTTCTCGAGTAGCGGCAGCTTCGCTCGCAGCGTCGTCGTGAAGGTGCTGGGCACTCACAGCAGCCGGTCGAAGGGAAACCTGGTGTTCATCGACGGGATGGTCATCCAGACCTAGAAGCCGAGCTTGCGCAGCTGCTTCGGGTCGCGCTGCCAGTCCTTCGCGACCCGCACGTGCAGGTCGAGGTAGACGCGCGTGCCGAGCAGTACCTCGATCTGCTGACGTGCGGTGGTCCCGACGTCGCGCAACCGCTCGCCCTTGCGTCCGATCACAATGGCCTTCTGGCTGTCACGCTCGACGTAGATGTCGGCCCGGATGTCGAGCAGGTCGGCCCGTCCCTCCCGCGGCAGCATCTCGTCGACGATGACCGCCAGCGAGTGGGGCAGTTCGTCACGCACGCCTTCCAACGCGGCCTCACGGATGAGCTCGGCGACCATGACCTGGTCGGGCTCGTCGGTGAGCTCACCGTCCGGGTAGAGCACGGGCCCCTCGGGCAGTAGGCCGACGAGCAGGTCCTCCAGCAGGCCGACCTGCTCGCCTGACACCGCCGACACCGGGATGACTTCGTCCCAGTCCGCGAGTCGGCTGACCGCAAGCAGCTGCGCACCGACCATGTCCTTGGCGGCCTTGTCGGTCTTGGTGATGACTGCGACCTTGCGCGAGCGACTGAGCTGCGCCACCTCGGCCGCGATGAACCGGTCGCCCGGCCCCACGGGCTCGTCCGCGGGCACGCAGAGCGCGACGACATCAACCTGGGCCCAGGTCTCACGTACGACGGCATTCAGTCGCTGACCCAGCAGTGTGCGCGGCTTGTGCAGCCCAGGCGTGTCGACGAGCACCAGCTGCGCGTCCGGGCGGTGCACGATGCCGCGTACGGCATGACGCGTGGTCTGCGGCCGGCTGGAGGCGATGGCCACCTTCTGCCCGACCATCGCGTTGGTGAGCGTGGACTTCCCGGCATTGGGTCTGCCGACGAAGCAGGCGAAGCCAGAGCGGTGAGCGCTCATGCGCGCAGCTGGCCAGCCGCGTCGGCAGCGAGCAGCACGGGCGACCCGACGTCCGCCAGGAGCGCACGGTCCGCATCGGTGGGCTCGGTCTCCCCGACGACGGCAACCGCCTCGAACCGCGTGGAGCCGCTGGACACAGCCGCGGCGACGGCGGCCTGCAGTGCCGTGAGGCGTAGCGAAGGAAGCTCGACGGTGGCTGCCATGTAGGTCCGGCCGATGTCGTCCCGGACGGCCGCCCCTTCGGCAGCTCCGGTGCGAGTTCTGGCCGAACGCGCCAACGTGAGGATCTTGCGGTCCTCGTCGCTCAGCTCCGTCACCCGCTGAGTCTAGAAGCAGCCGATCTAGAAGCAGCCGAGCTGGAGCCCTTCACTCAGCGGCGGCTTGCCCGTCCACCGTCGCCGCCTCGCGCTCCACCAGGACGGTGCTGAGCTTGTTGCGCCGGCCCTTCGCCGCCTCGACAGTCATGACGAGGCCGTCGAGACGCACGGACGAGCCAGGGATCGGAACCCGCCCGAGGATGCTCCCGACGAGTCCACCGACGGTCTCGACGTCGTCGCGTTCGAGTTCTTCACCCACCACCTCGCTCAGGTCGTCCAGCGAGAGCCGGGCGGTGACCCGCCACCGACCTGGCCCCAGGTCCTCGATGCGCGGCGCCTCCCGGTCGTACTCGTCGGTGATCTCGCCCACGATCTCCTCGAGCACGTCCTCGATCGTGACCAGCCCGGCGGTGCCGCCGTACTCGTCGATGACGACGGCGATGTGGATCTGGGCCGTCTGCATGTCGCGAAGCAACTCGTCCACGGGCTTTGACTCGGGGACGAACGTGCCGGGGCGCATGACGTCTTCGACTTTGTCGGCGTCCTTGCCCTCGTAGACGCGGCGCGCGAGGTCCTTGAGGTAGACGACCCCGATCACGTCGTCCTCGTTCTCGCCCACGACGGGGATGCGCGAGAAGCCGCTGCGCAGCGCGAGCGACATCGCCTGACGCACCGTCTTGCCCTGCTCGATCCACACCATGTCGGTGCGCGGCACCATCACCTCGCGTACCAACGTGTCGCCGAGCTCGAAGACCGAGTGGATCATCGCCCGCTCGTCGCTCTCGATGACCCGCGACTCCTCCGCAAGGTCGACCATGTCGCGCAGCTCTGCCTCGGTGGTGAACGGGCCGTCGCGGAATCCCCGCCCAGGGGTGAGCGCGTTGCCGAGCAGGATGAGCAGGCGTGGCACCGGACCGAGCACGCGCGCAAGGACGGTGGCGATGGGCGCTGTCGCCAGAGCGACCGCCTCGGAGTGCTGCCGGCCGAGCGTGCGCGGCGCGACGCCGATCAGGACGAAGCTGATCACCACCATGGAGCCGGCGGCGACGAGCCCACCCGACCACCCTCGACCGAGTCGATCGACGACGAAGAACGCCACCAGCACGGTGGCGGTCAGCTCGGCGGCCACCCGCAGCAGCAGGAGCAGGTTGAGATAGCGCGCCGGGTCAGTGGCGACCCAGCCCATGCTCACCGCACCACGTCGCTCCTCTTTCACGAGTTGCTCCACACGAGCGCGGGAGACCCGGGAGAGCGCGGTGTCAGCGGCAGCGAGTACGCCGGCGACGAGCACGAGGAGTGCCGCCCAGATGAGCAGCAGCGAGTCGGCGATGCTCATCGCGGGCTCCGCTGCTCCTGCCACCCGGACACCAGCTTGGCCTGCAAGCCGAACATCTCCTTCTC
>JAVEEJ010000233.1 GCA_030840515.1 Frankiaceae bacterium
CGGGCGTCGGGCTGGTCCTCGCGGTGTTCGCTGTGGCGTTGGGCGTGGCCGGGGTGCTCCGGGCCCGCCGGCTGGAGGCGAGCAACCACCGCCAGGCCCAGCTCGGGGTGTTCATCGGCTCGGTCGCCGGCGTGATCGCGGTAGCGGTGTCGATCACGGTGATCGTGCTCTATCCGCAGCTGCGGGACTTCCGCCACTGCCTCGACAACGCCACGACGCAGACCGACTACGACACCTGCACGGCTCAGCTGCGCCACGCCCTCGATGCGAGGTTCCGCTGACCACGTCGGCGCTGGCACCGCGGCGACTGCGCCCTCTGCTGGCAAGCATGGGGGTCGGGCTCGGGATGGCTGCGGGGTGTCTGCTGCTGGCGGCTTTCCACGTGGCCGACCGGCACCTCCCGCTGTGCACCCTTCGGTCCCTCACCGGGGTTCCCTGCCCGCTCTGCGGCGGCACCACCGCGGCCGCCGCGCTCGGTCACCTCGACCTGCGCGGTGCCCTCGCGGCGAACCCCGTCGCGGTCGTCGGCGGGATTCTTCTCGCCGCAGCGCCGCTGGGGGTGGCGCGCCGTTGGTGGCTTTTGCCCTACCGTGCGCGCAGTCTGGTCCTCGGCGCCGCGCTCATCGGCTCGGAGCTGTGGCAGCTGCACAGGGTCGGCCTGATCGGCTGACCATCACGCTACGGAGGGAAGCACGTGACCACACCGAACGACCCGAACCAGCCTCCCGGCTACGGCCAGCCCGCTTCGGGCGACCCCGCGGGCGGCTACGGCGCACCCGGCTACGGCGCACCTGCCGGCGGGGTTCCGGCGCCGATGGGTGGGATGCCCGAGCTCGCCGGCTGGGGGATCCGCGTGGGTGGTGCATTGCTCGACATGCTGGTTCTGATCGGTGTCCTTGCTGGCGCCATCATCCTCGGCCTGCTACTGGGTGCGGCCTCTGACGTACTCGGCGCGATCGTCATCACGCTCGGCATCATCGGCGGCGTGATATTCGCGTTTTGGAATGCGTGCTGGCGTCTTGGCAAGACCGGCCAGTCGCTCGGCAAGAAGTGGGTGGGGATCTCGGTGCGTCGTGAGTCCGATGGGAGCGTGCTCGGGGCGGGCGGTGGCTTTGCCCGCTACTTCATTCATTACTTCTCCGACGGCTTGTGCTTCCTGGGCTACCTCTGGCCGCTGTGGGACGAGAAGAAGCAGACCTGGACCGACAAGATCCAGTCCACGGTCGTGGTCAAGGTCTGAGCTGAAGCGAAGGGCACCGTCACCCTCCGGGGTGGCGGTGCCCTTCGTCATGTCGGGGTTGATGCCGTGCGCTAGTAGCCGCTCGACGACGCGATGAGCACTCCGACGACGCCGCTGAGGACGCACAGGGCCAACGCCACGATGCCGCAGATGAACCCTGCCTGCGCCTGGCCGCGGTTGCTGGCGCGACCCTGATCCGCTAGCCGCTTGCCCTTCGTCCCGAAGACGATCGCCAGGATCGACAGCGGTACGGCGGTGACCAGGTAGAGGAAGGGGATCCAGAACGTGCAGCACGCGATGATGCCCATGACCATCGCGGCGTGGCCCTTGCTGTCCTCGGCAGCTCCGCCCATCCCGTAGGAGTAGGGCTGGTAACCCGGCGGCTGCCCGTAACCCTGCGGTGGTCCGTAGCCGGGCGGGGGAGGTCCGTAGCCCTGCTGCGGGTGCGGCGGCGGTGGGCTCGGCTGGCCCCACCCGGAGTTCTCGGGCTGGTTCGGATCGGTCACGGTGCCTCCTCAGGTCGAGTCACCCTAGGGCCTCTGGCGCAGCTGGGACCGGTGGTTCTCAGGTCCCAAGCCGGCGTCGCGCTTCCCAGGCGCCTGCAGAACCGGCCAGCGCGAACTCGAGTCCGGCCGCAAGCGCGACCTGCCACGGCGACGGCCCGACACTCGCGAAGCGACCAGGACCAGCAGCACCACTCGCCACCCAGCTCAGCACCCCGAATGCGACGGCGGTGCAGGGCCCAAGCAGCGCCCCCCACAGGGCGGCCTGCTCCGGTGTCTCCCAGTCCCCTCGGCGACCGAGTACGGCGCCGCCGAGGAAGCCGGCCACGAAGGGGAACGCGAGCGCGACCGCGCCGACCGTGAAGCCTGTGCCGTTGCCCGGCAGTCCGGCGAGCAGCGGCAGCGCGGGCACGGCTCCGACGTGGGTGGCGAACGGCCCGACGCTCGTGCCCGCACCAACGGCGAACCCGGTGCCGAGCGCGTAGGCAGCGCCCCACACAGCAGCGGTCGGCGCGTAGGCAAGCCCGAGCAGGCACAGCGCGACCCCACCGACGACCCCCGCGTCGAGGGCGCGGGTGAGGTGCAGCGCGCGGTCGGCGTGCCACACCAACGAGACCCCTACCACCAGCGCGCCTCCGGCGAGGAGGCCCGCGAGGCACGCCGTCGTACCCGCTGCCAACGCCTGCGCCCGCAGCGGAAGCGCGTGAAGGGTGCGGCGGAGCAGACCCGCCCCGTGCAGCACGCCGACGCCACCGGCCGTCATGGCCAGCAGCCAACCGGCGAGCAGCCCACCGATGGCCGACGGGACGACGACCCCTGCGGCGGCGCCGGCGACCAGGCCGAGCAGCACCGCGTAGGACGCCGCCATGGCCAGCACCGCCTGCACCGCGCGGCCGGCAGTGCTGACCCGCGCCGTCCGGGACACCCAGGCACCCCAGCGGAACAGCAAGACCACGGGAAGCACCGTGAGGCCAAGCGGCGGGAGTGCGAGCGTGCCCGCGGGCAGCTTCAGCGGCACCCGGTGCGCGAGCAGCCACCCGGACGCCGACAGGCGGGTGGCCTCCAAGGCGTCCGCGGCCGACCCCGCCGCGGTGACCCAAGCGAGCAGCACGATGACCGTGATCGACAGGAGTCCGAGCGCCGCTGCGCCCGTCGCCGCCAGCGCTGCGACCGGAACCAGTGACGGCACCGGCTCCGGCGCGCTGGCGCCGGTGCGCCGCGGTCGGGTCAGCGTCTCGGTCACCCGTCCATCGTCAGGGAGCCGTCGGGTAGCGGAGGTCTGCCACGCCGGTACGTTCTCCACGCCATGACCCAGCGGACCGCGCCTCACACCTTCAAGCTCCGCCGCGGTCGGCTCACGGCTCACCAGGCGGAGGGGCTGGAACGACTCGGGCCCGTGTACGGCGTGCCGGTGACGGACAAGCCGCTCGTGCTCAGCGAGCTCTTCGGGCGTGCGGCCCCGCTCGTCGTCGAAGTCGGCTTCGGCATGGGGGAGGCGACCGTGGCCATGGCCCTCGCCGACCCAGCGCGCGACGTACTCGCCGTCGACGTGCACTCCCCCGGCGTCGGCAAGCTGCTGCGCGCGTTGGAGTCGGCGCAGCTCTCGAACGTGCGCGTCGTCGAAGCTGACGCACTGCACGTGCTGCGCACGATGCTCGACGGCGTGCTGCTGGACGAGGTGCGGGTCTACTTCCCCGACCCGTGGCCGAAGGCGCGGCACGCGAAACGGCGGCTGGTCAGCTCGTCGTTCTGCGACCTGGTCGCGGCGCGGCTCCGTCCCGGTGGGGTGCTCCACGTCGCGACGGACTGGGAGCCCTACGCGCGTCTGGCGCGGGGTGTGCTGCAGGCGCATCCCGACTTCGAGGTCGCCGTACTCGACACCCGTCCCGCACACCGTCCACTCACGCGCTTCGAGCAGCGCGGCCACGCCGCGGGCCGGCGGTCGTTCGACCTGCTGGCGACGCGGGGCTAGGTCGTCATGAGCTCGCGCATCAGGCGAGCCGTCTCCGAGGGCGTCTTGCCGACGCGTACGCCGACCTTCTCCAGCGCTTCCTTCTTGGCCTGCGCCGTGCCGCTGGAGCCGCTGACGATCGCGCCGGCGTGGCCCATGGTCTTGCCCTCGGGCGCAGTGAACCCGGCCACGTAGCCGACGACCGGCTTCGTCACGTTGCCCTCGATGTAGGCCGCCGCCCGCTCCTCCGCATCCCCACCGATCTCACCGATCATCACGATCGCGTCGGTCTCGGGGTCGTCCTGGAACGCCTGCAGGCAGTCGATGTGCGTCGTGCCGATGACCGGGTCACCGCCGATGCCGATGCAGCTGGAGAATCCGATGTCGCGCAGCTCGAACATCATCTGGTAGGTCAGGGTGCCGCTCTTGCTCACCAGTCCGATGCGGCCCGGCTTGGTGATGTCCGCCGGGATGATGCCCGCGTTGGACTTCCCGGGGCTGATCAGGCCCGGGCAGTTGGGGCCGACGATCCGCGTCGCCGAACCGAGTGAGTGGGCGTAGAAATACGCGCTGTCCTGGATCGGGATGCCCTCGGTGATCGCCACCGCCAGCGGGATCCGCGCGTCGATGGCTTCGAGTACGGCGTCCTTCGCGAAGGCCGGCGGCACGAAGATGACCGTCACGTCGGCACCGGTCGCCTGCATGGCCTCGGCCACGGTCGCGAACACGGGGATGCCGTCGACGTCAGTGCCGGCCTTGCGCGGGTTGACGCCGCCGACCACCTGGGTGCCGCTCGCGACCATGCGTCGGGTGTGCTTCGTGCCCTCGGAGCCGGTGATGCCCTGCACGATGACCTTGGAGTTCTCGTTCAACCAGATCGCCATGTCAGGACGCCTTTCCCGCGAGCTCCGCGGCGCGCTCGGCAGCGCCGTCCATCGTGTCGACCACTGTGACGAGCGGATGGTTCGCGTCGGCGAGGATGCGCCGTCCCTCGTCGACGTTGTTGCCGTCGAGCCGCACCACGAGCGGCTTGGTCTCCTTGTCCCCGAGCATCCCCAGGGCTTGGACGATTCCGTTGGCAACTGCGTCGCAGGAGGTGATACCACCGAAGACGTTGACGAAGACGCTCTTCACCGAGGGGTCGGACAGGATGATCTCGAGGCCGTCGGCCATGACCTGCGCGGACGCACCGCCACCGATGTCGAGGAAGTTCGCCGGCTTCACGCCGCCGTGCTCCTCGCCCGCGTAGGCGACGACGTCGAGAGTCGACATGACCAAGCCGGCGCCGTTGCCGATGATCCCGACCTCGCCGTCGAGCTTGACGTAGTTGAGGCCCTTCTCCTTCGCGCGCACCTCGAGCGGGTCCGTCGCGGAGATGTCCCGGTAGGCGTCGTGGACGTCCTTGTGCCGGAAGTCGGCGTTCTCGTCGAGGGTGACCTTGCCGTCGAGCGCGACCACCTTGTTGTCAGGGGTGCGCACCAGCGGGTTCACCTCGACCAGGGTGGCCTCCTCGCCGGTGAACACGTCCCAGAGCTTGACGATGATGTCGACGGCCTGGTCGATGACCTCGGCGGGGATGCGCCCGGCCTCGGCGATCTCGCGCGCCTTCGCCGCGTCGACCCCCTTGACGGCATCCACCGGCACCTTGGCCAGCGCGTCAGGCCGCTCGACGGCGAGCTGCTCGATCTCCATGCCGCCGTCTGCCGAGCACATCGCCAGGTAGGAGCGGTTGGCCCGGTCCAGCAGGAACGAGAAGTAGTACTCGTCAGCGATGTCGCTCGCCTCGGTCACCAGCACCTTGTGCACGGTGTGGCCCTTGATGTCCATCCCGAGGATCGCCGCGGCCTTCTCGCCGGCCTCCTCGGCGGAGGTGGCCAGCTTGACGCCGCCGGCCTTGCCGCGTCCGCCGGTCTTGACCTGCGCCTTGACCACGACGTCGGTGCCGAGCCGACCGGCGATCTCCGCCGCCTGCTCCGCGGTGGTCGCGACCTCGCCAGGGAGAACGGGTACGCCGTGCTTCGCGAAGAGCTCCTTCGCCTGGTACTCGAAAAGATCCACCGCGCCGCGCTCCTCGTGGTCCGCCGCGCCCGTCGCTGCGGCCGTCGCGAGGCTACCCAGCGAGACCGCGCTGAGGCGCATCGGGGCAGACCGGTTGGAGCATTCGGGTTACCCGGACCTGACTTCGTGGTAACCCTGTCCTCGGGCATGACATCCCCCCAGTCGAGCTCAGGAGCCCCCCGCATGCGCCGCACCGCCTCGGTCGTCCTCGTCGTCGTACTCGCAGCCCTCTGCGCCCCTCGCGTCGCGGGCGCGGAGTCGGTGAGCCCCCGGCCGGCGACCACGACGTTCACCACGACCGACGCCATGGTGCCCGTGCTGGACGGCCCGAGCGGCACGCACGCCAACACGATGGACACCCGGCTCTACCTGCCGAAGACCGCGACCGCGGCGCACCCGGAGCCCGCCATCCTCATGACTCACGGCTTCGGAGGCAGCAAGCTCAGCGGCGAGGTGACCTCGATGGCGAGCTTCCTGGCGAGCCACGGGTATGTGGTGCTGACCTACACCAGCTCAGGCTTCGGCAAGTCCGGCGGCTGCGTGACGCTGCAGAGCGCCGACTGGGACGCGAAGGACGCCAAGCAGCTCATCGACAAGGTGCTGCAGCCGCGACCTGACGTGGTGCACGACGCGAAGGGCGTCATGGTCGGGATGATCGGTGGCTCCTACGGCGGCGGCATCCAGTCCCAGGTCGCCGCGCTGGATCCGCGGGTGCGGGCCATCGCACCGGGCCGCACCTGGAACGCGCTGCAGTACTCCCTGGACCCCAACAACTACGTGGTGCCGGGTGACCCGACCGGGTTCAGCCACCTGATGAACACCCAGGGCGTGTTCAAGTTCGCCTGGACGTCGCTGTTCTACGCCCTAGGCAACGCCCAGCCCGTCGGCGGTGCCCCGAGCGACGGGACGCAGCACGGCGGCTGCCCGCAGGACAAGGTGGCCAGTGCCGACCCCGTCGAGATCGCCGGTCAAGCGGCCGGCTGCACCGGCTACTACCTCGCGCTCTGCGAGACCTACGCCAACATCGCGTCGACCGGCGACGCGGATGCCACCGCAAGAACACTGCTCGCCCGTGCCTCGGCGGCCTACTGGATCGACAAGATCAAGGTTCCGACGCTGCTGGTGCAGGGGCAGAGCGATACGCTGTTCAACGAGAACGACGCCGTCGCCACCTACCTCGCGCTCAAGCGACGCGGTGTCCCCGTCCAGATGATCTGGAACGCGGGCGGCCACGGCGGCTATGACTCCCTGCCGGGTGAGTGCGAGGTGTACGGCGGCGGCACGACGGGCCTCGACGACTGCTACCTGTCCGTTCGCGAGCTCAACTTCTTCGACCACTGGTTGCGCGGCGTGAACAACAGCTCACCGGGCTTCACCTGGTATCAGGACTGGACCACGTATGCGGGCAAGGGCGCGGCGGACGAGCAGTACGCCGCGGCCAGCGCGTTCCCGGCGATGCCCGACACCAAGTTCACACTGTCAGGGACCGATCTGCTCGCGCCGGGCAAGACGCCGGCGGCCGGCAGCCGGTTCTTCATCAACCCGCCTGCTGGGCTCCCGGCCGCCTACACGGAGACGTCGAACTTCTCCGGGCCCAAGTCGAGCCCCAACCTGGCCACGGCCCCACAGGAGATCCCGGGCCAGAACGTCGACTACACGAGCGCCGCGTTCACCTCCGACGTGGTGTCTGTGGGCATCCCGTCGGCGCACCTGCACATCACCAACGCCAACACCAGGGACATGGTCTTCTTCGGCAAGGTGTACGACGTCGACGCGGGCGGCGCCGCGACACTGATCCACCGCTTCATCGCCCCGGTGCGGGTTCCGGCAGCCAATGTGACGAAGCCCGTCGACATCAAGCTGATCGGCTTCGCGCACCGCTTCACGAAGGGGCACAGGGTCCGCCTGGTGCTCGCTTCCACAGACCTCACCTCCTACAACGCGAAGGTGCCCGATCAGATCACCGTGACCACCGGTGGCGCTGATCCCTCGACCTTCTCGCTGCCGACCTCGAGGCCACCCTTCGCTGCGAGCCCCGGTGTCAAGGGAGTGAAGAACTCGGGTGGCTCCGGCGGCGGCCTGGCGACGACCGGCTCAGCGAGCACCGTGCCGCTTGCAGCCCTGCTGCTGCTCACCGCAGCGGCGGTGCTCGCGCGTCGACGTACTCGGGCCGGCTAGCGGCTCAGGCGGCGTCGGAGGGGCGCACGTTGGCGCCCACCCACTCGACGATCTCCGTTGTGGTGGTGCCGGGCGTGAAGACCTTCGCCACGCCCATGCCCGACAGCTCAGGGATGTCGGCGTCGGGGATGATCCCGCCGCCGAACACCACGATGTCGCTGGC
>JAVEEJ010000299.1 GCA_030840515.1 Frankiaceae bacterium
TGCGCTGGATGCCCGCACGGTGACCTGGTCGGTGGAGTAGCGCACAGCATTGGACACAAGCTCGGAGGTGAGCAGCTGGGCGTCGTCGGTGATGCGGTCGAGTGACTTCAGGTGGCACAGGTCCCGAACCGCCCGCCGCGCGTCGGCGCAGGCCGTTGGGGCAGCCGGCAGCCGTAAGGCCACGGTGTGGTCGTCGGGCGTGGCGGTGGCGGACTGCATGCAGGACCCTTAGAACGCGAAGCGTCGGGCACGGCTAGGTCCAGACCGCACGTCAGACCCCCAGCATGCGGCTCTTGCGCCCGGAAAGCCAGGCGAAAGCGCCCCAGCGAGGGCCAGACTTCGCTTTCCGCCTGACGGAGGCGCATGCTGAGGTCATCCGGGCTCAGCGTGCCGGCGGTCCCGGAGCGAGTTGAACACGTGCAGCAGGACTGGGATCGCTGGCGAGAGCTGCTCGGATCGGCGACGGATGAGCGGGCGGCGCAGCCGGGTCGGATCTGCGAGCTGTGCATCCCGATGCTCGCCGTGACGGGCGCGGGGATCTCGATGCTTACCCCTGAGGGCAACGGTGTCGTCGTCTGCGCGACTGATGACGTCGCCAGCGCGATCGAGGACCTCCAGTTCTCCCTCGGTGTGGGCCCTTGTGTCGACGCCGTGCAGCGCGGAGCACCCGTTCTCATCCCAGATCTCGACGACCCACGCGACGTGTCGGTGGAGCGCTGGCCCGCCTTCATGGAGGCCGCGGCCAGGACGGGGGTGCAGGCTCTCTTCGCCTTCCCGCTGCGAGTAGGGGCGGTCACAGTCGGTGCCCTGGACCTCTATCGCGATCGCCCCGGGGAACTCGACGCACAACAGCTGGGCGGTGCCCTCTTCGCGGCCGACGCCGCGGCGCTCGCGCTCGTGCACCTCGACACCGGTCTCCCGGTCGAGTCGCCCTCAACGGGGTATGCCAGTTATCACCTTCAGGTTCACCAAGCGACGGGAATGGTTCAGGTGCAACTAGCTGTAGGTGCTCAAGAAGCCCTCGTGCGGCTGCGTGCACGGGCCTTCGCTCTCGGCCGCACGCTCGAGGGTCTCGCCGATGACATCGTGCAGCGGCGCATACGCTTCACCGCGGAGGACTGATGACGCACAGTGATGACACGGTCGGCGTCGGTCAGACGCGGGCGGGCGCACTCGCCGCGGTCTTCGTCAGCCTGGCGGACACCCTCGTGGACGACTACGACGTCGTCGACCTGCTCGACCAGCTCGTGCGAGCCTGCGTCGACCTCTTGGGTGTCACCGCTGCTGGGCTGCTGCTCGACGACCAGCACGGCCACCTCCGGGTCGTCGCCTCCTCGGGCGAGGCGCCTCACCTGCTCGAGGTGTTCCAGCTCCAGAACGACGAAGGCCCGTGCCTGGACTGTGTGCGCTCCGGAGTCGAGGTCATCACCGGAGACCTCGCTACCCAGAGCGAGCGGTGGCCGCTGTTCGCGCCCGCCGCCATCGAAGCGGGCTTCCGCTCCGTCGTTGCGGTCCCCATGCGTCTGCGCAACGAGACCGTCGGGGGCCTCAACCTCTTCGACGCGTGGCCCAATGTCCTCGGGGCCGAAGACCGACGACTTGCCCAGGCACTCGCCGACGTGGCGACCATCGGCATCCTGCAGCAGCGCTCCACCCACCGCAGCACGATGCTCGTCGAGCAGCTGCAGCACGCCCTCAACAGCCGCGTCGTCATCGAACAGGCGAAGGGGGTGCTGGCGGAGCGCAACGACCTGGAGATGGGCGCCGCCTTCGACCTGCTGCGCGGTCACGCGCGCGCCAACAACGCGAAGCTCACTGACGTCGCCAACTCGATCGTGCGCGGAGAGCTGACGCTCGACGGCTGAGCGGCGACGGCTCATGGTCGACGGTTGACTCGTGCCAGGCTCCGCGTGTGCTGACCGTTGTCCGAGCAGGGCCGCTGCTCACTGTGCAGGACCTTGGCCGACCCGGTCTGGCACACCTGGGTGTGAGCCGATCGGGGGCCGCCGACCGCGCGGCCCTGGTGCGCGCCAACCGCATGGTGGGAAACCCCGACGGCGCGGCCTGTCTCGAGACGACGCTGACCTCGGCCGTGCTCAGCTCGGACGAGGACGTGATGGTCGCGCTCACCGGCGCCGTGACGGAGCGAGTCGTCGGTCTCGGCCGGGGCGAGGCCATGACGGTGCCGACGGCGCACGGCGGCGCGCGCGTCTATGTGGCAGTGGCGGGCGGGATCGACGTCGCCCCCGTCCTCGGCAGCCGCTCGCGCGACGTGCTCGCGGGACTCGGCCCGGCGCCCCTGAAAGACGGAGAGGTGCTCCCGGTCGGAGCGGCTCGTGGCGACGGTGTTCCGGCCGCACTGCCCGACCCGCGGGTCGACGTACTCGCACTCCTGCCAGGTCCTCGCGTCGACCGGGTCGACGTCAGCGCGCTGCCGTGCGAGTACGTCGTGACGCGGCTCAGCAGCCGCATCGCGGTGCGGCTTCAAGGCCCGGCCCTGCCACATGTCGACTCGTCTGAGCTGCCCAGTGAGGGGCTGGTGCCGGGCGCGGTGCAGGTGCCGCCGGACGGGCAGCCGGTCATCATGCTCGCCGACTTCCCGATCACCGGCGGTTATCCGGTGATCGGTGTCGTCCCCGAGGCGCAGCTGAGCACGGTCGCGCAGCTGCGACCTGGCGAGCGGATAGCGCTTGCCTTGCAGTGAACCTGGCGGAGGATACGAGATTCGAACTCGTGAGGGGTTGCCCCCAACACGCTTTCCAAGCGTGCGCCCTAGGCCAACTAGGCGAATCCTCCGCCGGCGAGGATACCCGTGCGCTGTGGGCCTAGGATCAGCGACCGGACCCCCCGTGCGGCGTCTATCTCTCCAACCCCCCCAGGGCCGGAAGGCAGCAAGGGTCCGGGAGCTCTGGCGGGTGTGCGGGGGGTCTTTCATGATCGGTGGACGAGTACGGCGGATGCGGTGGACGCCGCCGACCAAGGGTCGCTCCCGCGACGTAGGCTCCGCGCCGTGAGCCTCGCCCTCTACCGCCGTTACCGCCCCGGGTCCTTCGCCGAGGTGAAGGGGCAGGAGCACGTCACCGGTCCGCTGCGTCAGGCGCTCTCGAGCGGTCGGAT
Source organism: Frankiaceae bacterium (assembly GCA_030840515.1). Taxonomy (GTDB): domain Bacteria; phylum Actinomycetota; class Actinomycetes; order JAVEEJ01; family JAVEEJ01; genus JAVEEJ01. The sequence continues at coordinate 3,118 of JAVEEJ010000299.1, forward strand.
CCACCACGCCTACCTGTTCAGCGGCCCGCGTGGATGCGGCAAGACCTCGAGTGCGCGGATCCTCGCCCGGTCGCTGAACTGCGAGAAGGGCCCGACGCCCGACCCGTGCGAGGTCTGCGACTCGTGCGTCGCCCTGGCGCCGGACGGCGCCGGATCGCTCGACGTCATCGAGCTGGACGCCGCGTCGCACAACGGCGTCGATGACGCGCGCGACCTTCGCGAGCGGGCGTTCTACGCGCCGGTGTCGAGCCGGTTCAAGGTCTACATCATCGACGAGGCGCACATGGTGACGCCGCAGGCGTTCAACGCGCTGCTCAAGCTCGTCGAGGAGCCGCCGGAGTTCGTGAAGTTCATCTTTGCGACGACAGAGCCGGACAAGGTGCTCGACACCATCCGGTCGCGCACCTTCCACTACCCCTTCAAGCTGCTCTCGCCCAAGGACCTGCAGGACCACCTGGCGTTCATCTGCGGTGAGGAAGGCGCGACCGTCGAGCCCGCTGTGCTCTCGCTCGTCGTACGCGCCGGTGCCGGATCGGTCCGCGACGCGCTCTCCGTACTCGACCAGCTGCTCGCGGGCGCCGGCCCCGAGGGCGTCTCCTACGCGCGGGCCGTCGCGCTGCTCGGCTTCACGCCCGATGCGCTGCTCGACCAGGTGGTGGATGCCTTCGCGGACCGCGACGGCGCAGCCGTGTTCGCCGCCGTCGACAACGTCGTCGAGACCGGACTCGACCCGCGCCGGTTCACGACAGACCTGCTGCAGCGGGTACGCGACCTGATCGTGCTGGTCGCGATCCCCGACGCCGCCGAGAAGAAGCTCGTCGTCGGACCCGACGACGCGTTGTCCCGCATGGCGGCGCAGGCGGCACGCTTCGGCCTGGCCGAGCTCTCACGCGCGGGCGAGCTGCTCAACACCGCCCTGGTCGAGATGCGCGGGACGACCTCACCGCGTCTGGTCCTTGAGCTGTTCTGCTCCAAGATCCTGCTGCCTGCCGCCGCCACCGACGACAGCGCGATGCTGACCAGACTGGATCGCCTCGAGCGGCGGCTGCAGATCGCTGACGCCGCCGAGTCGGCGCCGCGCAAGCCCGCTGAGCCAGCGGCTGCCCCCCCGGCGAGCCCTACGGTCCAACCGGAGGCACCGGCCCCGCCGGCGTCGGCAAAGGCATCGGAACCCTCGACGCCGGCTGCACCGTCCTCAGCGGTCGAACCCACGCCCGCACCGTCCGCGGCTGCGGAGCCCTCAGTGGCCGAGCCGGCCGCGACCTGGCCCGACGCCGCCGTACCCGGCTCCGTGGACAGAGCCGAAGCCGCCGCCGTAGAAGCCGCCGCAGCCGAGGCGGCCGCGGTGCACGATCCCGCGCCGGTGGGCGGGATGGATGTCGCGGCGGTGCGCCAGGCGTGGCCCGCGGTCCGCGCGGCGGTGCGCACCCGCCGCCGTACCGCCGAGGCCCTGCTCGAGGGGGCGAGCGTGCTCGAGGTCACCGGCACCCGGGTCGTCATCGGGGCCTTGACGCCGTTCCACGCCGAGAAGATCAAGGAGACGTTGAACGCCTCCGCGATCGAGGACGCCTTGTCCGAGGTGCTCGGGGTGCGATGGAGGGTCGAGGCGGTCGGCGCTGCCGCCGTCCCGCGTGCGGCCTCGCCGGCGCCCGGCGCGCCGAGCACGACCCCCTCCGCGGTGAATGCGCCGGCTCCCCAGACCGACACGGCGAGCGACGAGCCGAGCGATGACGACGAGGACGACCCGACCACGACGCTGTCGGGCGTCGCGCTGCTGGAGGCAGAGCTCGGCGCGAAGGTGATCGGCGAGGTCGACACGACCTGACGGCGGGGTGACTGACGGGGTGCCGCCGTAGGCTGGCCACCCAACCCGTTTCCTCGAGGAGCCCTGATGGCTGGCCAGCCGAACATGGCGATGCTGCGCAAGATGCAGCAGAAGATCGAGGAGGCGCAGTCCCGTCTGGCCGAGACAGAGGTGACGGGTACGGCGGGCGGCGGGCTGGTGACCGCGACCATGACGGGTTCGGGGGAGCTGGTCAGGCTCCAGATCGACCCGTCTGCGGTGGACGCGGACGACGTGGAGACGCTGCAGGACCTCGTGGTGGCCGCGGTGCGCGACGCCGCTCGGGTGGCGAACGAGACCGCGCAGTCCGTCATGGGGCCGCTCGCCGGCGGCCTGGGAATCCCGGGTCTGTAAGCGGTGTACGAAGGCCCCGTCCAAGACCTGATCGACGAGCTAGGGCGCCTGCCCGGCGTCGGTCCCAAGAGCGCGCAGCGGATCGCCTTCTACCTGCTCGCGGCCGACCCGGTCGATGTGCGGCGGCTGGTGGGCGCGCTGACCGAGGTCAAGGACAAGGTCAGGTTCTGCGACATCTGCGGCAACGTCGCCGAGGCTGAGCAGTGCCGGATCTGCCTCGACCCGCGACGCGATGCAGCCGTCATCTGTGTCGTCGAGGAGCCCAAGGACGTGGTCGCGGTCGAGAAGACCCGGGAGTTCCGGGGGCGCTACCACGTGCTGGGTGGGGCGATCTCCCCCATCGAGGGGGTGGGGCCGGACGACCTGCGGATCAAGGAGCTGGTGGTGCGGCTGCGCGACGGGGAGATCACTGAGCTCATCCTGGCGACAGACCCCAACCTCGAGGGGGAGGCCACGGCGACCTACCTGGCCCGGCTGATCGCCCCGATGGGCCTGAAGGTCACCCGGCTTGCGAGTGGGCTCCCGGTGGGCGGCGACCTGGAGTACGCCGACGAGGTGACGCTCGGGCGGGCATTTGAAGGCCGTCGCCTGGTTCAGGGTTGAGCGGCCGCCCTGGGCGGTAATCTCCGTGGGTGGTGGGGGCCACCTGAGGGGACTGAGACAAGCGTGAAGCACCGAACGGGGACCAGTCATGGGGCGAGTAGCCCCCTGCTCTGGCACACCGTGAGCTTCTACGACGACGCGTCCGCCCACGTCCGCTCCCTCCAGGACCTGGTCAGGACCGGCCTCGACGCGGGGCACGCGGTGATCATCATCGCGACGCCGCCGCACCGCGACGGCATCGAGCTGGGGCTAGGGCCGCGCTACGCCCAGGCCGCGGCTGATGGCGCACTCGTGATGCTCGACGCCGAGGCGACGCTCGCCAGCTTCACCGTCGGAGGCCGGGTCAACCGCCGGCTCTTCCGCGAGCGGGTCGGCTCGCTGATCCAGGACTGCCTGCAGCGGTTCCCCGCCGTGGACGCGTACGGCGAGATGGTCGCCCTCCTCTGGGACCGCGACGAGGTCGAGGCCGCGCTGGAGCTCGAGACCATGTGGAACGGGCTGCACCGCTCACTGCCGTTCAAGCTGCACTGCGCCTACCCCGTGCCGGACGCCTCGCTGCACCCGTTGCTCAGTCCCCACGCCCCGGCGTGCTCGCTGCACAACGCGGTGATCTGAACCCCACTGTCCGGTCGGCTCACAGGGCTCACAGGGCTCACAGAGCCGCGAGCACCGACACCGCATAGCCGATGTCGACCCGTCGAGGCGAATGGCCGGCGCTCTGCCCTGGCCCGAAGTGATCTTGATGCATCTGGGGACTCGTTGAGCGCGGCCATGCATCAACATCGACGACTCGGCAGGTGTTGAGGTGCGCATCGAGGAGCCAGCCCGCACCTGCAGTTCCCGGGATTCCGACACTCAGAGGTCGCTACTGTTCTTGGGATGAGGGGGCGATGGCTGGTCGCGGGAGCCAGCGTGGCGTTGGTGGTGTCGGGTACGGCGACCTTCATCACCCTGCACGGCGGTCACAAGGAACCGGTGGCCTCGCTCACGGTGGTCGACGAGCCGGGCACCACGCCAACTCCGGACGTCAACCTGACGCAGCTGGCGTCGCCGAGCGCGGAGGCTACGGCTGCTCCTTCCACGACAGCTGACTCGAGGAATAGTCCAGACCCAGCGGACGCGAGCGGAGCGCTGCCCGCCCGCTGTCGGGGTCCGCTACCGCCGGGCCACCCAGCGGATCCGTCCTGCGACGCCCTGCATCCGCACTCGGGTCTGCCACACCCCTGCATCGGTATCCGCTACTCGTGCGGTTGGCCCGACGCCCACGGCGCGGTCCCCGGCGGTCAGACGAGCATGAACGTCGACGTGCGCGGGACCACGTTGCATGTCACCTGGACGTCCGAAGACCTCGCAGGTGGCAGATCCCAGGGGCCGGTCCACGAGTTCGTCATCCGACTGGCTCGGCCCAACACCGAGGACGTCCTGGTCACTCGTCGCCTCCCGATCGACGTGTTCTCGACGGACTTCACCGGTCTGGCACCGGGCACGTACGAGGTGATCTGCTACGAGCTCAACGACTCGGGGCTCGGGGCAGGGTTCGCCGACACCTACACGATCGCGGCACCTCCGACGCACCCGCCGTTGCCTAGCCCGACGCCGAAACCCACCCCCACCGCCTCAGCCGCGCCTTCCGCGACGCCCACGCCGTAGGTCGAAAGACGGCGAGAGCGTCGCCAGATCAAGCCACGGTGGCTAGCGCGAGCGCCGTCTGCTCCTCGGGGGCGGGCAGGGTGCATCCGCTGCCGGTGACGACGTCGATCTCAGTTGCGTAGGAACCGGCGTCCTTGTAGGTGTGCTTCACCGAGACCGTCCAGCTGACCGGTGTGCTCGCCTTGCGGGAGCTGTCGCCACACGCCGGCTGGACGGCGTCGCCTTCGCCCTTCGCGCTTTGGCCGTCTCCGAAGTCGATCGTGTACGTCGGCCTGGTCCCGTCGTCATCGTCGACCTGCACGGTGAACGTAACCACGCGACCGACCGCGTGCGGCGTCAACGAGACCCTCAAACCGGCGTTGAGCGCTCCGGTCGGGATGGCCTGCGGACTGGACGTCCTCTCATCGGCCGAGCCGCTGCCGCCACATCCGCAGAGCACGAGTGCGGCCAGCCAGCCGATCCGGATCCCCACCCTGGGTCGCATGCGCGAACTCTGGCAGGTCCAGCGTCGCTTCGGCGCTCAGGGCAGGCGGATCGGCTTCACGGGTGGCACGAAGTTCGTGGCGCGCGGCGCGGGACCGCGACTCGAGAGCACCACCTGGCCGCTCGGGTAAATGACGCGCGTCACGACACCGTCAGGGGCGATGCAGTAGGTGCCGGTCGCGACGACAAGCGGCGCCTTCGTAGGGGCCACGCGGAAACAGGCGCCGTCCTGCGGTGACTCCGCGACTGCGGCGCTCACGCGAACGGCCGTCGATGGCTTGGACAACACCACGAGGTAGTCGGAGAACACGTGCTGCAGACCAGCGTCGAAGAGCGGCGGCACCGGCTTGTTGCCCAGGGCCACCAGGAGGCAGGTCATCGGCGTGGGCGCGATGGTGCAGGAGACCGAGCCGCTCGGAGTGCGGATGAGCACTGCCTTGCGACGGTTCCCCGGCTTACCAGTGGTCAGCTCGAAGCGGAAGCCGTTGCGGGTGCGGAAGATGCGCGCGGTGCCCGGACTGCTCCCGGTGACGACGTAGGTGGCCGAGTACGACGCTGCTGCACCGAGCGAGGCCAGCTGGCCGAGTGCGGTCGCGGCGGGTACCGGTGGGGCCGTCTCGCTGGGTGTCGGCGTGGGTGTCTGGACCGCCCTGGGCTTGGAGTCGGCACAGCCTGCCGCGAGCAGCGTGAGGCTCACTGAGGCGGCGAGGAGGAATGGGGAGCGCACCCCCTGATCCTGTCACGCAGACCGGTGGCTGCCGCTGCCAGCGGCTCAGGCGATGCGGGCGCCTCTGGCCAGCTTGCGAGTCGGCGTGCGCAGCCGTCGAGTGGTCAACCACAAGCCGCCCGCCCCTAGGAGCACGTCGAAGCCCAGGCCCCACGGCCAGACGGCGCCCGGGTTGCGCGTGCTGGAGAGCGAGCCGTAGGTGAAAGAGCTGGTCGGGCCCCGGCGCTGGTCACGAACCCACCTGGCCATGGATCCCAGCGGGTCTGTGGAGCTACCGCGCTTCTGCTTCGCCGTCTGAGGTGCTGAGTCGGCGAGGATCAGGAACGGGTTGGGGGCGAGCAGCCACCAGGTCCGGTCGGTGCGCACGACAGACTCCGTGTAGGTGCCGCTGCATCCGCCAGGGGAGAAACCGGGGTCGATGGAGCAGTTGGGATCCACTGGTGTGTGGACAACCCGCGTCTCCTGGGTGGCGGCACTGACGAGCCCGAAGACGACCAAGGTGCCGATGGACAGGGCGAAGACCGCGAGGTAAGAGAGCAGCCCGGAGGTCGTCGTGCGCCGTAGCAGGGCCGAGAGGGCGAGCGCGATGGCGCAGATCACGCCGAGCAGCAAGACCATGACGCCCATCGTGACGAGCAGTCGGGTGAGCTGTACGCCGCCGGCTGCGACGCACCAGAGCACGTCGGGCAGGGTGAGCGCGAGGAAGACCACTGACGTTCCCCATGCGGCGACCAGCTTGCCGGTCGCGATGTCCCCGGCGCCCAGCGCGGTGACCTGCAGGGCCGCGAGTACGCCGCGCTCTCGGTCGCCGTTGACCGACTGCGCGGCAAGCGCGGGTGCGACGAGTGCAGCAAGGGCGAGTACGAAGAGCATCAGCCCGCCGTACATGACCGCGCCGTCGTCAGTGCGTGTCGTGTGCTGCAACCCGGCGTAGAGCAGCCCGGTGAAACCGGTGACCACCAGCAGCCAGGCTCCCAGCAGCCAGCGCCAACGACCGGTGCGGATGCGCAGCCGGAACTCCTGCCGCGCGACGACGCCGATGCCGGCGAGACTCATGACCGCCCCTCCGTGAGCTCGAGGTAGGCCGCTTCGAGGGCGCCGCCGATGGGTGCGCACGACACGAGGGGGACCTTGTCGTTCACCAGCCCGGCGATCAGCGCTGCTGCCGCAGCGTCGTCAGCGAGGTCCACGTCGATGCCGGCGGCCGTCGGCTCGCTGTGGGAGTAGCCGTTGCGTGTCAGCGCCGCGACGAGGGCCGGCTCGTCCAGCGAGCGCAGCCGCCAGGTGCGTCGGCTCGTTGCCGAGGTGGGCAACGCCGACATGACGTGCTCACCGACACTCAGACCCTTGTCGATGAAGACGACCCGGTCGGCGAGCTCTTCGAGGTCGGAGAGGATGTGGCTCGAGACGACAACGGTGCGGCCGCTCTCGGCGTACTCGCGGAGCATCTCCTTGAGGTCCACGCGGCTACGCGGGTCGAGGCCGGACGCGGGTTCGTCGAGGATCAGCACCTCAGGGTCGTGCACCATCGCGCGCACCACACCCAGCCGTTGCTTCTGGCCGCGGGACAGCACGTGGACCGGGCTGTCGGCGTACTCGGGCAGGTGAGCCAGCGCGAGCAGCTCGGCCGCTCGCTGCTGCCCGCGCGGCCGCGGGATCCGGTAGGCGTCGGCGAAGAACTCGAGGTACTCGCGCGCGGTGAGGTTGTCGTAGAGGCCGAAGACGTCCGGTGCCCAGCCCAGACGGCGGCGGACCTCGCCGGCCTCCGTCATCGGGTCGTAGCCCGCGACAGAGACTGACCCCGCGTCCGGCACGAGCAGCGTGGCGAGGACGAGCAGCAGCGTGGTCTTGCCGGCGCCGTTGGGTCCCACGAGCGCCGTGATCTCACCGGGCTGGGCGTGGAAGTCGACGCTGCGCACCGCCTCGACCGAGCCGAAGGTGCGCCGTACGCCTTGCGCGACGATCCCCGGAGGGCGTCCCGAGGTCTCCGTCATCGTCATGCGCGCGAGCCTAGGGGCACAGGACGCTCGGTAGGCTGACCTTTGTGGGCCTGGTGGTGCAGAAGTACGGCGGCAGCTCCGTTGCGGATGCGGCCTCCATCAAGCGCGTCGCCCAGCGCATCGTCGACACGCGCAAGGCTGGGCACGACGTCGTCGTCGTCGTCAGTGCCATGGGCGACACAACGGACGAGCTGCTCGACCTCGCCCAGCAGGTCTCGCCGCTGCCGCCGGGACGCGAGCTGGACATGCTCCTCACGGCGGGAGAGCGCATCTCGATGGCCTTGCTCGCGATGGCCATCCAGAACCTCGGGGCCTCGGCGCGCTCGTTCACCGGCTCGCAGGCCGGTGTCATCACCGACTCGGCCCACGGCAGGGCGCGCATCATCGACGTCACTCCCGGCCGGATCACGGAGGCCATCGGCAAGGGCCACATCGCGATCGTCGCCGGCTTCCAGGGCGTCAGCCAGGACACGAAAG